>CALHBW010000465.1 GCA_937930625.1 uncultured Saprospiraceae bacterium
TGGTATTTTATTTCAAATAACAATTATTACAATATTTGTTTCTACATTACTCGGAATATTGAATATTCAAAATGCCTTATTGATTGCATTTTTTGCGGCAGTCATCAATGTGATTCCGTATATTGGTCCTACGATTGGGGCGATTTTTGGGATTTTCATTGCCGTCTCGTCTAATTTGGACGCAGATTTTGCGACCATGATTGTACCGATGGTGACGAAGGTGGTTATCGTATTCGCATTGATGCAAGCATTGGATAATTTCATCTTACAACCTTTCATTTTTTCCAATAGCGTGATGGCGCATCCACTCGAAATTTTCATCGTTATCATGGTCGGCGCGAAACTCGGCGGCATACTCGGTATGGTCTTGGCAATTCCGGTTTATACCATTCTGCGGGTTATCGGCAGCGTATTTTTGAGTGAGTTCAAAATTGTACAAAAACTAACGGAAGGTATTGATGAGTTGTCGAGTTGAGGAGTTGTTGAGTTGACGAAACAAACGATAACTCGTCAATTCGTCAACTCAACAATTCGTCAACTCGACAACTCAACAACTCGTCAACTCATGACACGAACAAGTATTACAATCAAGGGTCAGGAAATTCCGGTAAAAATCTATCGGGAACGGCGGCGCGATGTGCGTTTTTCATTCACACGGACGGGCGGGTACTTGCGTATGCCCGCACAAATTTCGGAGAAAGAAGCGAAGCTACAACAAGCCAAATTTGAAACATGGCTACGCGAAGTAGCCACCAAGAAACCGGAATTGATAGAGCAATTTCGAGGACGCGTGTATGAGGATGGCAGTACATTGACCGTAGGTAAAAAAACATATACGATTCGTTTCTCAGAAAAAGAAAATGCGAAATACCATACTGCGAAAATAGAGGACGATACAATTCAAATTATCATTAGCACGAAAGATAAAGGACATCATTTGCAGAAAAGCATCCGCCAACTCATCAGTCGATGTGTGGGCAATGACCGACTGCCTGAAATGACCGAACGCGTCGGGTTTTGGAACGACCGTCATTTTAATAAACCCATCAAAAATGTACGTTTTAAATTGAATCAATCCAATTGGGGAAGCTGCTCTACGCGCGGAAATATTAATTTTTCGACGCGCCTACTTTTCGCGCCCGATGAGGTGATTGACTACGTGATTGTACACGAATTGGCGCATTTGATTGAGGCGAATCATTCGGCAGCGTTCTGGAAGGTAGTGAGCGATGTGATGCCCGATTATAAGGAGAAAGAAGCGTGGCTGAAGCAGCATGGGGATGCTTGTAATTTTTGACTGTAGCGTAATGCGTTTCGCTTGCGTCCGTAGAACGATGCTTCCAGCTCGTTTCTGCGTTAGTTTAGCTTTCTATACGCGAGGAACGAGCTGGAAGCGTCGTTCTACGTTAATTATTTCCATCATCACTATCATAAAAATTATCGTCGAAATATTCCTCTCCGTGCAATTTATCCATGTATTCTTCATTGTCTAATTCCTTTACGGGGCAGTCAGGACACGGAACGCCGGGAGTAGGAACGGTTGACGGGTTTCCAACGGTTGACGGTTGACTGTTGACGGTGGATGGCGTAGGTGCGTACACGGGAGGTTGGTAGGTTTCGTAGGTACGGGATGCTGTGTAGTCTGCATCGTAAATACTACCCGTTACGCGGAATAGGGCGCGACGATTTTGGCGATGTTCCATTTCCGAACAAGGTACGCCGTCTGCACAGTGATTGATGAGTTGCGACTCACCGTAACCTTTTACAATGAGACGATTTTTCGTGATGCCTTTGCTCACCAAATAATCCGCCACAGACCGTGCGCGGCGTTCTGATAGATTTTGATTATAACCATAATCGCCCCGCGAATCGCAGTGTACAGCTATCTCTACGGCAAGGTCGGCATTGCTCTGCATAAATGACGCGACATTATCCAATCGTGTATAGGCATCGGAGCGAATGGCAGATTGATTGACATCGAAATAAGTCAAATTAGCGGAAATGGGCGTGACATTATTTAAGGATAAATCTGTCGGGTCAATATATTTATTTGTGCTGACGTGTTGGGGTGCTGACGTGCTGATGTATTCAGGTACTGATGGCGGCGTGTAAGTGGAGGTAGAAACTGTAGGGGAATCGTAAACAATAGTTGGAGGTGTATATACAGGTGTGTCATACGCAACTGTAGGTGGGGAATAGCTCGGTGGAGGGGGTGGTGGTGTGCTGACGTAAGGAGTTGAGGTTGTCGTTGAATTTGAATTTGAATTTGAGGTTGAGGTTGAGGTTGAATTTGAAGTTGTCACGTATTGATAGGCAGCCGTAGTGACGATTGGTTTTTCGGTGGGGGCAGAGACGACTTTGGTGGTGTATGATACATCGGCAATAGTAAAGTCTTCGGCATCCGAGACTTTGTAGTCTATACGAATGTCTTTTTCATGTACTTCGTCGGTGGTACAAAAAACGGCGGTATTTTTTCTGTGGTCAGGATGGCTGACAATCATTTCATAACAGCAAGCCCCGATAGCCGGTGGCGTAAATGTAAAACTCCCGGCAGCGTTGGTGTAAGCCACACGCATTCCATCGCCACATTCGCTGCCAAATTCAATTCGGGCGCGATTGAGCGCGACTCCTGTCGGGCTTTTAATTGTGCCTTTGATATTGAAATTGCGGAAAAAATAGAGTTCTACCCGATTGTCTTCGGGGCAAACTTCTACTGTTTCGGGCGCGTAGCCGAGTTTGGTAATTTTTACATTGCAGCAATAATCAACGCCCAAATTCAAGGTGGTTTTTCCCGACGAAGCGGTGTATGCCGTGCGGTCAATACACACAGGTTCTATTTTTACCCCCGATAGGGCTTTTTCCGTATGACTGTCGATGACTTTGAATTCGACAGTTTGTGAAAATGTATTTTTTGCAGAAAAAATAATAAAAACACACAGGCTTATCCAACGTAGATTTTTCATAATTTAGTCCATAGTTGATAGTCCATAGTCCGTAGTTGAACGCGAAGTTGATGCGGAAATTAGAACTTGGAATATATGAGTTGGAATTTTATTTGGCATAAGACGTAACAATAATACGAAAATTTGAGGAGAGTTGTGGGAATGTTGGTGGGAAATTTTTGGTATGTTTAAATTTAGCGGAAAAGTAGTTGATACTTTTTTGAAATACAAAATGTAAATGCGATAGTTATCGGGATGTAGTACGTGTACAATACATTTGCGTTTTTTTTATTGTTTAAAAAGTTTAAAATAAATAAAATAAAAATGTCTCGCGTTCGCTCGGGGTGCAGTTCGTTTTTGTACCCATGTCTCATTTAATTTTTATTCAATAATGGGTGGCATTGGGCTTGAATTTGGGCTAAAACTCGTCTGACATTTTCAAAATCTACCGATGGTATAATATTTTCCGACAAAGTTTAAATGTCTGACGAGTTTTAGCCCAAATTCGGAAATTGTCGGCACAAAAAAATGCCCGACAAACACGTTTGCCGGGCATATAAAGAAAGATGGTTTATTATATTTTCAACTTCAAACGCAACTGCAACCTCAACCTCAAAAAAAAGAATAAGAATTTGTGGTTCTTTGACAAATTCTGTGATAATTGTTTTTCTCGACTATTTATCAATTTTTATTTTCTTTAAAATTGGTAAAAAACAGAGATAACCTACTGATTATAAACCTATAAGGTTTTCAAAACCTTATAGGTTTCGGGCAGTGACCTCAATTCAAAAGACTTTATCACGGGATTTGTCAAAGAACCGAATTTGTTAAAGACAAATTAAAATTGATTTTGAGATCGAAGTTGAGATTTTTACGGTGTAACCATTAATTTAGTTCGTTTGATATATTCGCCATTGGTCATCGTGACGATGTGCATACCTGCTGCTAATGACGGCATGGGAAAGTTGATAATTTCGCCTTTGCGCGTTGAAAATTGATGACTGATTACCAATTGCCCTGATTCGTTGAATATTTCTATTTGTGAATTGCCATCACTAATAGCAACGAGTGAGAGGCTTTCATTATATTGACTTATCGGATTTGGAAATACCTGTACGCCGATAGCATCGCCACCCAAGGAAGCTGATACCACAGGCGAATATTCTTCTTTACCGCTTGTTTCGATAGCTTTTACACGATAATAATACACTACGTCTTCATTTACATTGGTATCAATGTATTTGTAATCTGTTGAAACAGAACTATTACCTTGTCCTTCTATCCATTCGATTCGTTCAAAATTGATGGCATCGGTACTGCGTTCCAATTCAAAACCCATATTATCGGTTTCGGAAGCGGTCGTCCAGTGAACGTTGATATTATTTCCTTCAACTTCCGCCCAAATACGCTCCAATTCAATGGATAGATTGGGCGATAAACCGACGATTTCGAAGTATGATAAATTACTAAGGTTTTGCGCTGCCAGTGTATTATTGCCGCTAAAATTGCTACTACTTCCATCAAGACAATCCGTTGTTAATGTACCGCCTTCGGCAATGGCATTATATGGATACGTGCCGTGCTGAGTCAGCAGGTTTGTCCCCGGCATTAGGATTACGTCATAAGTGTAGCCTCCCGTTTGTGAAGGTGTTGTTACCCAACGTCCGGTTGATATATCAGCGTGGTAATTTGAACCATTACAAGAAGCACTTAGATTAAGTGAGTTATCTTGTTGGTTTTGAAAATAGGTCAATACATTGAAATCAGACGGAGTGGTATGAAAACTTAATTCAAAAGATTCGCGTTCGACCATTCCATTGCTAATATCAAAAATATAGGTATTTCCTGCTGCTACTTCCCGACGAAGTTTGCCTTCGATATAAGTGGATGATGGACTCCCCGACAACTGTAAAGCATTCGGGTCGGGATTGCTGATATAGACTTCATTGGCATACATAGCACCATCGCCTGCATGACTTGCATCATCAGTACGAAGTACAATATCTGTCATTTGAAGGGTATTGGTCACTTCTAAATCTCCTGTTCGCAACCTGAATAATGAACCGATAACGGGGCTGCTTATACTGAGGTTGCCAATGGCATTTGCACCCGTAAAATCACCATAAACAGACTGCCCCTGCGTAGTCGGAATTTGTTGATTATTGAAAGAGACTGTACCCAAACCGGTGTCATTATACTGTGCATCGTTTGTCTTATACAAATCTCCTTGCAATTGCACGAAGCCATCATTATTTAGCTGACCAATAGCACCATCAATGTGCAAATCACCGACAACATACACGCTTGCCCCTTGCTCCACATATAATTGTCCTCCTATAAACAATTCGTGACTCTGCTGGCTCTGCCCTTTTGTAAGCAGCGCGCAGATAATAGCAGTTGCCAATAAAAGCCTTAGAATATTATTTGAATATTTTGACATTATATTCTCGTTATATTGTTGATTTTCTTCCATGTTATTGTTTTGGAGTTTATTGGGTTTATTGAGTTTATCAGTTTATTGGGTTTATTAGTTTATTAAGTATTGAAGTAAATATTTTTTGTAAAAAATATATTTCTCAATAAACCCAATAAACTAATAAATCTAATAAACTCAATAAACCCAATAACCTAATAAACTCAATAAACTAAATCACTCCCAAGCCATCCAAGTGATGACAAGATTCTGCATCCACGAATGGTCGCCTGCACTGCCACCATCTGCTCTGTAAAGATTGATGGTGATGCCACTCGAATTGGCACTACGTACAGAGGCAACAAAAATTGCGTCTGACTCTAAGCCTGTATCTGTGCCTTTCACCGTGACGAGTACCTTAGGAGTAGTCGTGTAGAATGTTGGGAAAGTAATGTTCATACCAACGACTTCACCTGTTGCATTGCCACCGGTGTAGATTTCTGTGCCGGTGCTTATCTGCTCGAATGTTGTAATCGCTCCTGTGTATGGACTGACAAACTCAATACCTCTTGTGCGCGTCACGCCACGTACATCAAGCATCTGAGCAGGTGTATCTGTGCCGATACCGACGCTATTGCTATCTGTATCTATATAAAACAGGTGGTCTATACCATCGCCTACGACTCTTAAATCGCCTTTGATATCCAATAAATACATTGGCGTTGCCTGTCCTATACCTACTTTATTTTGGTCGCTATCGGCATATATAAGGTGATCTATACCATCACCAACTACACGCAAATCACCACCTACATCAAGTAAGTGTTGAGGGTTATTTGTACCAAGTCCGACTCTATTATTATCGGTATTTATATAGAGCAGGTGGTCTATGCCATCGCCAACGACACGCAGGTCGCCATCTATATCTAATAAATAATCAGGTGTGCCTGTGCCGATACCAACGCGGTTTGTGGCAGGGTCTGTGATTAGAAGATGATCTATACCGTCGCCTACTACGCGCAATTTGGTGTCTGCTCCGGCTTGATTGATAATCAATTCGTCTGCGACTCCATCAGCTTTGAGGATTTCCTTGTTGCCGGCAACGACTTCCCAAGTGTCTTCACCGGAAAAGCCGATGTAAGTATCTTCTCCCAGGTCGTCGTTGTGATAAATGTAATCATTGATGCTCAACTGACCATTGACATCCAGGGTGTAGTCAGGAGTGGGCGTTCCAATACCTACATTCTGTCCGTACAGATATGGGATTAGAAACAGCATAATGAAGGATAGTGTACTTTTTTTCTGCATGATGTTTATTTATATACTTAGTGATGTTTTTTTGTGTCATTTCATGGTTATACTGTTTGATGGTTTCATGGTTCGATAGTTTTTATGGTTCTTTGACAATTTTTGCAAATAGTGTCTCACGCGGAGAACGCAGAGGTCGCAGAGAATTAACTATCAGTACTCTGCGTTCTCTGCGAACTCTGCGTGAAAAGAGTGTTTTATTAAATTTGCAAAAATTGTCAAAGAACCGTTTTTATTTTTCGCTACGCGAAAAAAGTATTAAACCATGAAGCCATTAAACCATGAAACAATCAATTACAATTGAACCATGAAAAAATAAGATGATGCCTTTTATTAATTGGATGAGTCTGCTTTAGAATGAGTAAATGAATAGATGATGAAAATGAGTAAATGTTTATTACACTTAAAATCGAATGAATAATTATTCATCTACTCATTTATTCCTTTACTCATTTTTGGAGAAAGCAATCATTAATCGCGAAGTTACAAAATGCAGGATTTTGATGTTTTCCTAAAAAATGAGATAATGTGACGGGTTAACAGTGGTTTATATGATATAAGGAATCGTAAAGTGAAAGGTTGTACCCACTCCATGTGTTGATTCTAACCAGATTTTTCCGCCTAGTCCTTCGATGATTTTTTTGCATGTTGCCAGTCCGATACCGGAGCCTGAAAACTGCTTTCTTGAATTCAATCGTCTGAATATTTCAAAAACTTGATCTTGTTGGTCATCGGGAATCCCTATACCATTATCTGCAATGGAGAAAAGATAGTCACTTTTGCGCTTTTGGTGATTAATAGTGACTGTGGGCGTCATGTCTTTTTGGCGAAATTTAATGGCATTGGCGATGATATTCTGAAAGAGTTGCAACATAGACGAAGGCGCAGCATGTACGGTGGGCAGTTCTTCGTACAAAATCTGTGCATCGGTTTCTTGCATGGTTAGTTGGAGGTTGTGTTCTACATGAGAAAGAATGTCGTTGAGGTCGATGTCTTCTTTTCTGGCATTGGCTGCACCTGAGCGGGCATATTCGAGCAGTCCTGTGAGCAATTTGCTCATGCGTTTAGCAGCATTTTGTATGATATCGACATACTCGCGTCCATCTTGGTCGAGATTATCGGCATAGCGCATATTGAGCAAACCGCTATAGCTACTCATCATACGCAAAGGCTCTTTGAGGTCGTGCGCTGCTTTTCCTGCAAAAAGTTCGAGTTCATTGTTGATGTCGATGAGGTGTTGTTGCTGCATATTGAGTTTTTCGATTTCGAGGTCTTTCTTTTCGGCTTCGTATTTTGTCTGAATTTCGTTGATGGTTTTGGTGCGCTCTTCACTGAAAATCTCATCTTTTACGTTAATATATTCAGAAAGGTAGTAGTAGCCTTTTTCGTAATTGCCTTTCAGGGCATAGGTTTTAGAGAGAAATTGATGGCTTTCTTTGGTAAATGCCTTAGACCCGATTTCGAGATTAATTTTTAAGCCGCGTTCTAAGTAGGTGATAGCCTCATCAAATTTGCCTATCAACATCAAGGTTTCGCCGACCCGATTACAGAAAAAACCAATACCGTTGCGCGAATCAATTTCCTCACGAATGGTGAGTGCTTCCAGATAATTTTCGAGGGCTTTGTCGTATTTTCCTTGTTGCTTATGCACCTCACCTATCTCACGGTAAGATACGGTCATACCTGTTTTGTCACCTAACTCTCTTTTAATTTCGAGCGACTCATTGAGATATTTTAGAGCTTCATCATTACGTCCTTCCCGGTTGTGAATTAGGGCGATATTATTATAATTATCGGCTAAAGCATTGATATTGCCACATTCCCGATTGGTTGTCTCTGCAATCTGAATGTACTCTAATGCCTTCGGATAATTTTCCTGAAAGAAATATAAAATGCCGATATTATTATAGGAGTTGGCGATACTGCCTTTTGGTGCTTTATTTTTTTCTTTGATTTCGAGGGCTTTGTGATAAAAAATGGCTGCTTTTTCGTAATCGCCCCAATTCTTGTAAATGACGCCGATATTATTATAAATGCTTGCAATGCCTTCTGCATTTTCGGCATCTTCAAAATGTTGGAGTGCGTGTTGTAAGTGGGTGAGTGCCTCTTGAAAATCTCCACGTCGAAGATTGGCATTGCCGATACCAATGAGCGATTTGCCGATACCCTGACCGTCACTTAGTGATTGCCAAATCTGCAGTGCCTGCTCGTGCGATTCTATCGAACCGCCATAATTACTTTTATACCAATAAGCTGTACCTCTGGTATTGTATGCCTGAGCTACTTCGCGCCATTGATATTGCTCTACTCCTTTACGTATTATCTCATCCGTGCATTTCAATGCCTCATCCGGCTCTTTCACGGAAAGCTCCTCTGCCAACTCGTTGAGTTTTGACAGCTCTTGCGAAAACTTGTCATTAGACAGGCCTTTCTTTATACCAGATATAGTTTTTTCACTCACATTCATAGGTAGGGATGATGTTGTCCGCATATTTTACGCTATTATTGTTTTTTTGTTGGGTTTTAATTAGTTAATACACAAAAAAAAAATAATGTTATATGGAAATGACGACATGTGTTTGGGTAAGTTAAACGCTAAATGACATTGCAACTTCGCCTGAATAGTTTTATTTTATTTGAATGTTTTACAATCAATAAGAAAAATTGATGTGAATTAAGGAGAATTGCTAATTTTGCGAAAAGGTTATTGTTATACTGCTTGACTGTTTTAGTGGCACTTTTCTTGTCAACAATTGTATAATAAGCAATTTAACAATCCAACCATGTGACAATTAAGGAGTATTAGACTTTATTCCTTAGCAATTTCAAACTCAATGAATTTAGAAAATTTAGTAGTGATTAGCGGAAAGCCGGGTGTATTCAAAATGCTCGTCAATAAAAATAACGGCATGATTGCCCAAAATCTTGATACGCAGAAAAAGGGATTCTTTTCCACTCGCAGTCATCAATTTACGCCTTTAGCGTCCATCACGGTATATACCACAGACGAACAGGGAGGTGCCGAACTCAGCACCGTTTTTGATAACATGTTCAATGCAGGTGATACACCCAGTGCGAAAGCTTCCGCAGATGAGCTACGGGAATACTTTGGAAAAGTACTGCCCGAACATGACCGCGACCAAGTGCATATCAGCGACATCAAAAAAATCATCAAATGGTTTAGTTTCCTGAATGAACGCGATTTGTTGATTGCGGACGAAGAAGGGGATTCGGAAGAAAAAACGGATGAAGAAGAGTAAGAGTAGTTGATAGTTGATAGTTGATAGTTGATAGTTTGTACGCGAGAGAGTTTCACGTTAAAACTATCAACTATCAACTATGAACTATCAACTATGAACTATCAACTATGAACTATCAACTATGAACTGATAAACCCCGAAATCAAGCGGTGAAAATGATGTACGCCCTGTTCCATTGAAGGCGAAAAACGTCCACGCTTATACAAGCGGGATTGAATACCTTTTTGTACTTGCTGAACGACGGCTTCATCTTCCATTTCTGTAATATCGAGATTGTGGACGGTTTGGTCAAATTCTACACCTCTGAATTTGTAGTTCAAAAACCGAACGCGCGTCTGCTTGTGGTTCAGGGGTTCTATCACGTTCAAAGATAAACCCCAAGGATAAAAATTGAACATCAAATTGGGAAATACAAACCAATAATAGGCATAAATATTTTTTCCATAATCCTGCGCCCCTTCGGGAATGTCAAAGCAAGGTTCGCTCTCATTGGCTACCCCTAATTGTAGATTAGAGTAGGGGAATAATTCATACGTATAATTCTCCATATCAAGTGCATCGTTCAATGCCGGATGCACATATGCTACATGAAAACCTTCCAAATAATTATCGCAATATAAGGACCAATTTGCTTCTACAAAATAGTCTTTCGATCCCGTTTCATTATATTCGAGCGTATCGATTGGCAACCAATACAGTCGTTTTTGCATATCCGAAAATACCTGCTCAAAAGTAAGTTTGCCTGATAAGGAAGCAAATAACATTGGTCCCCACTGTGCGAGTGGGAGTTGTGGCAAATGGTCACTTTGTGCCGGAAAATTCTCCACACCTTCAAAACCCGGCATTGCCCGTAATGTACCATCCAATCGGAAACATCGTCCGTGATAATTGCAACTCAACATTCTCATCTCTCCGGGTTTATGCACCATAATATTGCCACGATGGGTACAGATATTGGACAGGCAATGTGTCGTACCGTCCTTATCTTTGGTGAGTACCAATGGCTCATCCAACACATTTTCGAGCAAAGTAAATGGATGCACTTGTCCCGTCGTTTTTACCAAATCAGCATTGCCGATATAATGCCATGATTTAGTAAATATCTGCTCTTTTACTTGTTCAAATACTGCCTCACTACGGTAAAATGCAGCAGGTAATGTATAGGCTTTTCGGATATCTGGTTCTATGTGTAAATTCATAAGTTGGTAACTTGTTGTACGCGATTTTCAACCTATGGGGCTGTTTTAGACAAAAAAAAATAAGGGCGTTAAAATTAAACATTTATTTATACCTCATTCCTAAAAATTTAAACTTTATTGTACCTTGTGTCCTTCCTTTGCTATTTGCTACAAGCACATCTAATCGACACACAATGAATGCAGCGACAATTAAAACAATACCACTAAAAAATTTTTTTAGAAATCCGGAAAAAACCCGTTATACGCTATCACCAAACGGAGAGTATCTTGCTTACCTCGCACCGTACAAAAATAGAATGAATATTCATGTACAGAAAATAGGGAGCGACGAGATACTGAGGTTGACAAATGTAGAAGACCGCGATTTAGCAGGTTATTTTTGGGCAACAAACGAGCGCATACTCTATGCGCGCGATTTTGGCGGTGACGAAAATTTTCATGTATTTGGTGTAGATGTTGCGGGAGGTAATGATAAAGACCTTACCCCTTTTGACGGCGTGTTGGCGCAGATTATTGATCATTTAGAAGACGATGACGAGCACATTATCGTAGGACTCAATAAGCGAAATAAACAGATTTTTGACCCATATCGGCTCAATATCAATACAGGTGAATTGCATATGATCGCCGAAAATCCGGGCAATATCACGAGTTGGATGACTGACCATGATGGCAAATTGCGCGTAGCAGCATCCACCGACGGCGTCAATACAAGTATTTTATATCGTCCTACGGAAAATGATGAATTTAAGGTGGTACTCACTACAAATTTTCGGGACACCCTCGCGCCTCTGTTTTTTACTTTTGATAATCAACACATATACGCTACCTCCAATTTGAATCGCGACAAAAGCGCGATTGTCAAATTTGACATCGCCAACGGAAAAGAAATAGAAGTACTTTATGAAAATGAAGATGTAGATGTCTCAAATCTTTCCTATTCGCGCAAGCGCAAAGTACTGACCCTTATCTCATATGTAGATTGGAAACGGCAATACAAATTTCTTGATAAAGAACGTGAAGATTTACAAAATAATCTTGAAAATAAAATTGGCAAACAGTACGAAGTTGTTGTTGGCAGTTCAAGTAAAGCTGAAGATAAATTTTTAGTTCGCACCTATAGTGATAGGTCGCTGGGTGCGTATTTTTTCTATGATAAAAATACCGACAAACTCGAAAAAATCACCGATGTCAGCCCGTGGTTGGATGAAAACGAACTCGCTGAAATGAAAGCCATCACCTACACGTCGCGTGATGGTCTAAAGATAGATGGCTACCTCACTTTACCAAAAGATATACCGCACAAAAATCTTCCTGTAGTGGTCAATCCGCATGGCGGACCCTGGGCGAGAGATAGCTGGACCTTCAATCCTGAAGTACAATTTCTTGCCAATCGCGGCTATGCCATATTGCAGATGAATTTCAGAGGCAGTACGGGCTATGGGCGAAAATTTTGGGAAGCTTCTTTCAATCAATGGGGACTCAAAATGCAAGATGATATTTCTGACGGCGTAGATTGGCTTGTTAATCAGGGCATTGCAGACGCTAATCGAATTGCAATATATGGTGGTAGCTATGGTGGATATGCGACCTTGGCAGGTATCACTTTCACGCCCGAACTTTATGCTTGTGCTGTAGATTATGTCGGCGTTTCCAATCTTTTTACTTTCATGGGAACGATTCCGCCATATTGGAAACCTTATCTCGAAATGCTCAAAGAAATGGTTGGTGACCCCGAAGATCCGGTTGACCATGAGCGACTCAAAGCCACTTCTCCTGTATTTCATGTTGATAAAATCAAAGCTCCGCTACTCATCGCGCAAGGTGCAAAAGACCCTCGCGTCGTACAAGCTGAATCTGACCAAATGGTAGAAGCACTTCGCAATCGCGGTATTGATGTAGAGTATATTTTGAAAGAAAATGAAGGGCATGGCTTCCACAATGAAGAAAATCGTTTTGAATTTTATGCGGCTATGGAAAGTTTTTTAGCCAAACATTTGAAGTGAATTTTATTGTTTCATTGTTCGATTGTTTCATTGTTGTATTGTTCGATTGCTTTTGGGTTAAAGAAACCATACAGCCATGAAACAATGAAGCCATACAACAATGAAACAATAAAATCATGCAAAAAAAAATAGCCGACCTTCGCCGCGATTACCAATTGAAGACTTTAGATATAAGCGATGTATCGCCTAGCCCTTTTGTGCAATTCAAAAATTGGTTTGATGGTGCTTTGCAGTTTGCCAGTGAGACAGAGGGGTTTGAAGCCAATGCCATGACGCTCTGCACTGCTACGCCGACCGGCAAGCCTTCTGCACGTATCGTACTGTTGAAGGGGTTTGATGAAAAAGGTTTCATTTTTTATACCAATTACGAAAGCAGAAAAGGACGACAAATTGAAGCGAATCCGTATGTATCGTTGGTTTTTCATTGGCACGGATTGGAGCGACAAATTAGAATAGAAGGAGAGGCAAAGCGTGTAGAGGCATCATTATCAGATAATTACTACAATAGCCGTCCGCGCAAAAGCAGGCTTGGAGCTTGGGCTTCACCTCAAAGTCAAAGCATCAATGATAGACAAATTCTTGAACAGAATATGGAGCAACTCCAAGCCCAATATGAAGAAGATAAACCTATTCCGCGTCCGCTACATTGGGGGGGCTATCGGGTAGTACCTTCAGCAATAGAGTTTTGGCAAGGACGTAGCAGTCGATTGCACGACCGTATTTTTTATGAGAAAAATGATGACGAATGGACGATTACAAGGTTGGCACCTTGAAATGTATGTCTCACTACTTAATCGTTCTTATCCCAACATCTTCTCCGCAAACACCAACAACATCTTTTCCAATTCAATTTTTAAATCATCCTTACGTTTCAGGTCAGTCAATCTCGGCAAATGACGTGCAAAGTACAACTGATGATTTGCCATTTCAAATAAAGTGCTGGACAGTGTACGCGGGTATTCAAAATCAGGCTGCACTAGCTCAACGATAGCCGCTACACGCTCTACCAATTCTTTGTAACATAAAAAAAGCCCGTCCTTATTT
>CALHBW010000466.1 GCA_937930625.1 uncultured Saprospiraceae bacterium
CAACTAGATACCTAAGTAAAGTTTAAGTTTAAGTTTAAGAACAAGTTCAAACTCTCCCGATAGCTATACGGGACAAATTTAAGCCTCCTTCGGAGGGATAACCAACATCGTAAATTTATCGACAACATGTTGGTTTCAAAAAATTTTTAAGTGCCTAAGTGAAAGAAATTAAATAAATTCGACAGATTGATGAGCTTATTTTGCGCTTAGTTTTCCTCTTGAAAGCAGGCGTTTATCGGGATAAATAACTGTTTTCAAGGGGGAAAATAAGCGTAAAAGAAGCTCATCAATCTGTCGAAGTTATTTTGTTTCTTTCACTAAGTAAAAAACATAAAACTAAACGACTATGCATCCACAACAATATTATTTCACGTTACCCAAATTTAAGAACCCACCCATTTTGAGTTTGCCACAGGCGTGGTTTCCCGGTGTTCAGGAATATTGGGAGGGTTGCACCAGCAAACGCCTTTACGACCCGTTTTTTGGCATCAATACCATTGTAATTCATGCCACAGCGGGGCATGGTTCAGCAGGCGCAGTATCTGTCATGCGCGATAAGAAGGCAAGTTTTCATTGGTTGATACCCGATGAAAATGAGAAGGAACATTGCAATCTCATTTGGGCATGTGTTCCTGAGAGTCGTGTAGCCTGGCATGTCCGAAATGACAAATTCCATCCTGATGTCAATGATGGAAAAAACAAAATCAATCATTCTTCACTCAGTATTGAGTTAGTAAATTCTCAAAAGGACGACCCATTTTCCAATTGGCAAATTCAGATGACAGCTGATATAGTCCGGTATTGCTGGGCAAAATATCCCAATATGAAGTATGTCGTCTCTCACGCAAAATTGGATCCGGGTAGAAGAAGCGACCCCGGCGCAAATTTCCCCTGGAATGAATTTAAAGACAGAGTATTAGAAGATAATTTTGACGGTTTAATTGCTTACGACGCCCAAATCGATCGTTTCAAGGCTGTTCGCGCAGGTTTGGAATCTACAATAGAATTGCCCACAATTAAAGGGCATATTTGCTACTGAAAATTTAACAAAAAAAGAAAATCATTGCGAAAATTAAACAGTATTCTACTGAACAATAATTTTACTTAAATTGTAATTCACTGATTATTAATTTTTTACACCGAAATTAAAAAAGAAAGCACGATATATCTCCCCCTTTGGAGGGAGAGATAGTCCTCATTCCAGTTTTAGCTCTAATTTTTAATTTCATATTAATTTCAATGTCTTCGCCAAATTGAGAATTGAGAATGTATAATTGATAACTAATTTAATTTTATAATTTGTAATTATTTAATTTTAAGTTTTTTATGAAATAAAAAATAAATAAATTATCAATTATACATTATCAATTTTCAATTTGGCGAACATATTGAATTGATAGCCTGTCATTTTATCAATTGGTTAAAATAACAGATTATCCATATACATTACAACTATGGGAAAAAAAGATCCGGTCAAAATTGATTTGACACAAGCAACGCCACTCACCGAAGAACAACGCAAAAATGCTCAACCATTTGATTCTATTACAAATGATTCTGCGCCCCCTATTAATCCTGATTTGGAGAGTTCACCAGAATGGAAAATTATACATGCTCAACGCACCGAAATGAGTGATTTACTTAATTTCCCTAATTCATCTATAGGTAAACTGTATTCAGTGGTCTATGAAAACGCAGAGACAAGAGCTATTACCATAGAAAAAGGGACAGCCTTCGTGGTCGGAAAAAATGTACTGATGACGGCAGCACATTGTATTTATGGAACAGTTACCTTGACCGAAACCAACGATGAGCCATGGGGCTATTACAAGCGGTTTGAGTATTATCCGGCTTATCCCTTTGCGACTAACCCTATTAGAATAAAACAAGCATGGGTGAATGAGCAATACATAGAACATATAAAAAACCACCCCGGTGATAATGATGCAAGAATACCCTACGATTATGGCTTTCTGATTACCGAAGACCCCATTCCCGGCATTGTGTTGAATTTAGATATCTCTGCACCTGCTTATGATAAGGTAAAATCCATTGGCTATCCTGACCAATACCCGTTTAAGGGCTTACAATATTTCTGCGAAGGAGATACCCATATAGAAGTTGAAAAACAAAAAATCAGGATGAGTAGTAATGATATGGTACCCGGTTGTAGCGGCGGGCCGTGGATACACAACAACACTGTGGTAGGCATAAATAGCACGCGGGAACACATAAAAGGTATGAGTAATAACGGTGCCGGCGTCTATAACTTTTTCTCTCCTATTATCACGCAGAAGGTGATTGATATAGCGGAAAGTTTCTCCATTGATCAAGATATTCAATTAGCTGACGCTTCATGTTAAATTGGGCTTAGTAATTAAGAATCTTTCAAAAATTCCATTCCCATTTGCAGGTATAAGTGAGGATGGAATTTTTGAGGCAACACCTCACTTCAAATGAAAAGAAACGTATTGTAATTTGCTACCTAGTAGTCGTCTTCATTCACCTCATCCCGTTTTTATACCGAAAAACATCCTTATTCAATCGGCTGTCGCGTGGATTAAATTTCTTTAGATGGTCAATGACGTGAGGGCGTTTTTCTACAAATTTGGAGATGATTTCGTAGGCAATACCGCGTGTCAAATCTTTCACTTCCTCATGCTTTTTATATTCATGATGAATCACCTTAAGGAAGACATTAGCGTTTTTATCTATTACATCTTCGTGATAAATACGCTCAATTTCAGACTTCAATAATTTTTCGTTTTTGATATTACCAAAATAATTATTTAAGCAATTAAATTCATCATGCCCTCGCTTCCAACCTCCCAAAAGACAGGCTTGTGCGGCATACACATCACCCATTTTTTTCCGATAAATCAATGACGCTCTTCTGTATTGATGCTTCGCCAAATATTCATTTATTCTTAATTCATAAAAATGAAATGCCTGTTCGCGCTCGTTGATGCTCATGTAAAGGTCGCCCACTTTTTCATGCTCATTGAGTTCTTTATAAAGGTCGATTGCCTTGCGGGTGAGCTTGCCTTCTTCATAACATTCGGCAGCTTTTTTCTTGTCTTTTACATACTTCAAATAAATGCTTGCGGCTTCTTCGTAATGCTTTCCGCTACGCATCGTTTGGGCTGCCATGCGGTAGTCGCCCAGCAATTTCATATAGACAAAAGCTGCTTTTTTGTAGTTGCCTTCGGCGATTAATTTCAGGGCAGTTTCGCGGTATTGTTGTTGCAATTTGAAATACTGGTCGCCGATGTCCACACTACCACCTCCCGACCTCGAACCGCGCGGTCTGTTGCCAAATAAATCGTAGTTTTTCCACAGTTTTGACCAACCCAATTCGCCCATACCACTGCTTCCGCGCGACGTACCATGTTCGTCCAATGGAATGGCATATTTGAGGGCTTCGTCGGGATTTTCCTTCAATAAATCCATCAATCTATCGACCTGTTTTTGGTTGCGGCGTTTGAGGGCTTCGTATTCGTCAATCATTTTTTGCAACCACTTGGGCGGGTCGCCGCCTTGTGCCATCGCCATTTCGATGCGTTTGCGGAGATTGGAGTGTTTATCATTTTTCATATCACCGCCACCCTCGCTAAATAAGGCTTTGTAGAACGCCAATTTACCCCGTTCAAACATGTTCAATCCGCCATCATCGGGCATATTTTCTTTATCGGGAAAATCGCCTTCCATTTGCTGCAAAACCATTTCCTCACCCGCTGCGTGTATCTGAAAACTTTTGATATTTTTGGGAATAAAAACGCCCGTTTCCGGCTGTATCGCGATGCGCGAACGCAATTCGGGTAGCGCGATAAGTTCCGAAAATTCAAGTGGTTCGCCCAATCTTGCAATACCAATTTCAGGATGCGCGAGGTGTATTTGTTTTGGAAATAATAAGGCTAATTCCGTGTGATTTATTTGTGGGAAATAGGTGCTGCGTTCAGGTATAAAAAAGTTGGGAATGACCATTTGACACAACTCATTTTTACCTGCATTTTCCGTTGCAATCGCTTTATTATCAAGCAATAAGCAGCCCCACACCGAATTGAGTGTTTTTCCCGGTACAGCGTACACACGCATCCCCTCTAATGAGAAACCCAATCGCTGTATCTCGCGCAACCATTCCGTCACCGACCTGCCTTTGATGAGCATGGCGTGTAGCGGATATTGGTTTTTTGTGTGTGGTTTTATTTTAAGTTGCATTGTCTATGATGTGTTGAATGAAGTTTTTTATGTGCGTGTTGAAAAAGCTTTTAGTGTCTAAAATAATTTGAGGTGGAGAAGTCGTAGGCAGTTCTTTCAATGAGACTGTAACGCCTTTCTTTTCATATTGTGACTTATAATTTTCTGCCCTTTGTTTCTCTAAAATGTCAACAACTTTAGGTAAGTCATCTACAGAATTTAACGCACCAATCAGAACCACATCTTGATTGATTAATTCCTGAAATTGTTGCCCATTTCCTTTGAAACTCTCAAATATAACTTTGTGTAATGATAACTTTTTGTAAGAATCTTCCCCGGCAAAGATTTTTTCTGTTGCAACACCTAAAGAACGTTTTAGAACTGACGGAATATAAACATCTTCATAATTAGGGTGACTACTTTTTAAGATAAATAAACCTTGTTTATTGATGATAATTTCACTTCCATCTGGGAATACGAACTGACGGTCGCTTACTTTTTCAGCCTTTAGTGTGTTTTCAGTTAAGTGGCAATATTTAAGTTTTATGTGACCATACTGATTTACAGTCAATTCGTGTCCGTTGAACATTAAATTTTGTGAAGCATTAATTGAAACCGAATCTACATTCTTTAACACGTTATTTTGTCGTCTTTTTTTGCTGTATTCTTTAGCTTCTTCAGGTTCGGTCTTCCAAGTCTCATACTCCTCTTTATTAAATCCTTCATCGGCTATTAGCTGTCCGTCCATTTGTATTCGTTTTGCTACGTTCAGACGGTCATTATACACATAAAAATTATTATTTTGATAAACAAATGTTGTATTTGACCTATCCACAGAATGAAAAGGCACATTAGTCGTTTTATTTTTATCCAAATTTATTATTTGAATCTCTCTATTAGCAGGGTCGTAAAACAACAAGAATAATTCATAGTGATTTTCTGAGCGACCGATAGCAAAGTCACCATCTGTTTTATGTAAACCTTCATAAATAATTTCCCACTTTTTATCACTTTCTGTATAAAAACCTTGATGGCTCATAAGCACATTCCCCCCTTTGGTTATCATATATTCTGTTAACCAATTGTCTTCAATAAGTGTATCTTTATTATGATGGCAATTTATCAAAATTGGATATGTAGTAATCCCTTCATCTTTACTTTCTTTGATATCTTTGGTTCTTCTACGCTTATCTTCACTCCACAATTCCCCCAAAGGCAATTTTACGCTTTGCAAATGCTTTCTCCCCCCTTTTCTATTTCTATAAATATCAATTCTACCTTCTAATTCACAGGTAATCAAATAGTTAATATTCGATTGATACTGCGCGAGGATTTTCATCATATCGGGATTTTTCAGCGTAGAAGGTGTTGTGATAAAGAAGACTTCGCTACCCGAACCCGATATTTTAGCCTTAAAAAATGCCTCCAAACCACTCCTAGGATGCAAGCAAGTATCCACATACGCGAGGCTGTCGATAACCTCATTGATTGTATCAATTTTAATGCTTTGAAAAACATCGCCTACGACAAATGCCTTGCACTCTACATCTTCTGTTTTCGGATGATTCGCTATGGCAAGCGTGACTGCATGAGCCATCGTTTTAGGCGTTCCCCAATTTTTCAACGAAATATCCACGAGCATCACACGCTCCAATTTATTGTCCGCAGGCGGTGTTTCTCGGTGAAAATAGAGGGCTTCATTATTTGCCAATCGCGATAAAAATACAATATCGTCATTGGCATATTCCGAAATCAGCAAACGGTCAAAATCGCCTTTATTCGTCAAATCGGATACGCCGCCAAGTGGTTGTTCGCTCGGCAATAGGCTTCGCGTCGGGATATTCAAGCCCGACCAAATCCGCTTGACAAGTGCGCCGACTTCAAAGGTTTTTGGATGTTGCAAGAGTTGTTCTATGAAATCTGTGGGTTCCTTATCGCTTGTTTTTTCTTCGTATTCAATGACAATATCTTCCTCAATATCAGGCATTTCTGCGATGGCAGCGAGGATTTCATCTACTGTTTTGAATTTGCGATGCAACAAACATAAAGGTCTCAATTCGCGGTGAATGAGATTACCCAATTTATTATTGACCGAAAAATTATTAAATAAAGTATCATCAAGACTACTGATGATTTTCTCGGATTTTTGTGGGTTCAAATTATTATGAGCATCCTTGAAAATCGTCATTAATAACAACTTACGCTTGGCATCTGTTTTATATTCCTTTGGCACTTCTCCCAATAAACGCAAAAAACGAAACGCCTCATGTACTGCGCGAATTTTTCGCACTTC
Source organism: uncultured Saprospiraceae bacterium (assembly GCA_937930625.1). Lineage (GTDB taxonomy): Bacteria > Bacteroidota > Bacteroidia > Chitinophagales > Saprospiraceae > JAHDEO01. The sequence goes on from CALHBW010000466.1 coordinate 6,491, forward strand.
ATTCGCTGTATTTCGCTCGTCGGCGATGTATTCCAATAAAATTTTCTGTACCGCGTCGATAGATTCTTTGGCATTCGTATTGGTCGCTGCAATCGTGAGCAAGAGCGTACCAAAAGGCGGCAGCCCTTCCGTAGAAAGATGCTTCAACACCTCAAATATATAGGCACGATACCCAATCGTATAGCTCCCCCAAATGCTGATGACCTCGCCACCTTCATCCCACTGCCAAAAGTGGTATTTGTTTGCCTGTAAATATTCTGCTGCGTTCATTGGATTAATTTTGAAACGTAGAACGGTGCTTCCAGCCCGTTCCTCGCGTATGTATTGTGTGCTAAACTAATGCGGAACGGGCTGGAAGCACC
>CALHBW010000467.1 GCA_937930625.1 uncultured Saprospiraceae bacterium
CACTAAAACTTTGGATAGCAAGGAGCATGTAAAGCTCTCCGCATTTGATATGCTTGACGCGCATAATATCATCATTTACCTGAATGAAACACAAACCATTGATAGAATTTATGGTATTCAAAAACAATACAAATCAATCGCGCTCTTTGTAGATGATAAAGAATTATTTGTGAATAAAATTGAGGGAATAATTGCACCAAAATAAAGGCATGTTTAAATTTGTGGTAAAAGTAGTTGACACTTTTTGAAATGTAAAATGTAAAATAATAAATTTAAAATGTAAAAGTGCTTGTAGTACGCACACAATATATTTGTGTTTTTGTATTGTTTAATAATTTAAAAATCAATAAAATAAAAATATCTCGGGCTACCCATTTAAGTTTGCCTAAAGCGAATACTCGTTAGACGAATCCCTTTATTCAATGCGAATATTTTATGAGATAAATCACTACATTTCACAAAAACCTTCGTCAGACGAGTGCGCCCGGCAACTTGAGTTCGGCAAAGTTAGACGGATAGCCCGAGATGTTTCTATTTTATTGATTTTTAAATTTTTAAATAATAAAAAAAATAGAATGTACTGTACACGTACTACAAGCACTTTTACATTTTAAATTTATTATTTTACATTTTACATTTCAAAAAAGTGTCAACTACAATTCTAAACATGCTCTAAACAATTCTAATCAGAAATTTCCACAACTCGTCCGCGTTTTTTATTTTTCATGTTTTCGGGAATGTGGTCAAGAATTTCATCACGTAAAATTTCAATCAAACGCTGCTTGACAAAGCTTCTGTGCATCACCATACTGATTTCGCGAGTCGGTATGGGAGTTTCAAATTTACGCACATTTTTTTTCTGTTTATCGCTCATGTCCAGCGTAGATAATTCGGGTAAGATAGTGTAACCGAAGCGTCCTTCTACCATTTTTTTGAGTGTCTCAAGGCTGCCGCTTTCAAATCGTACACGCCGACCAATTACAGGGCGTTGTTCGGAGCAAATATTGATACTTTGCGACCGGAAGCAATGTCCGTGTTTGAGTAGCCACATTTCATTGGTGTTCAGGTCTGAAAGTGCGATTTGATTTTGCTTTAGCAAGGCACTGTCGGGCGAACCGTAGAAAATAAATCCTTCGTAAAACAAAGGCATTTCAATAATAGATTTCTTCTGGAGCGGAGTCGCCAAAATACCAACATCAAGCTGGTCGTTATTGAGTTTTTCGACGACTTCATCAGAGAGTAGTTCCTCAAAAATGAGTGTAATATCCGCATATTTTGCCATGAAATCAGTCACGAAAAGCGGCAACAAATAAGGACTCAATGTAGGAATAATACCGATACGCAAAGTTCCGCTAATTTCGTCTTTCTGCTCTTTGACGATTTCGGGCATACGCTGTATCTCCTTCATTATCACGCGGGCATGTTCTACGATGCGTGCGCCAATATCGGTAGTCAACACAGGTTTTCGGCTGCGGTCAAAGATAAGTACATCAAGTTCCTCCTCGATTTTTTTAATTTGCATACTTAGCGCAGGTTGTGAGACATAACAATGTCCCGCCGCCTTCGCAAAACTCTTGTAAGTATCCACTGCAACAATGTATTGCAATTGGGTGATAGTCATAATAGCCTTTTTAAATTTTGAATAATAAACCACAAATATGCATACCACATTAGAATGTATATGATGTCTCCAAATGTAATATGATTTAATTTTTCTATTTGTTGGTAAGGCAGTATCTTAGGTGAGGCAAAATTTCCTGTTAGAAATTTTGAGCTTATATAATGTATTGATAAACAAAGATAACGTTTTTTTATGGTTAATGATAATGATAGCTTATTTATTCAGAGATAATTTCAGAAAAACTTACTTTTTGGTTGATTGGTTGATTGGGTTGATTGGTTGATTGGTTGATTGGTTGATTGAGTTGATTGGTTGATTGGGTTGATTGGTTGATTGGTTGATTGAGGGTAAAGTAGCATGAATGAATTTCTCGAGAAATTCCACTCAATCAACTCAATAACTCAATGAACTCAATAACCCAATGAACTCAATAACTCAATCAACTACCTCAAAAAAGCATCATAAATTTTCTGCTGAATACGCGGACGAATATCTTCTTTTCCTAATTTATAATTCGTCATTTTGGGATATGTTCTATTGGATAAAAATATGTAAATCAATTGATTGTCCTTATCTGCCCATGTGCTGATGCCCGTAAAACCCAAATGCCCGAAAGTACTTGCCGGAGCAGCAGCAGCGATATTTGCTGTTTCGCGTGTGTCGGTTTGTTTCATATCAAATCCTATGCCGCGACGGGTAGCACTCGGATGCCGATTGGTAAATAAATCGACGGTTGAAGGTTGTAAGTAGCGTGTGCCGCCGTACTCGCCGCCATTGAGTAGCATCTGAAAAATCACTGCCAAATCTTCTGCATTGCCAAACAAACCCGCGTGACCACTCACTCCGCCGAGCATTGCCGCGCCCATATCATGCACATGTCCGCGCAAGACTTGTCCGCGAAAATAGCCGTCATTTTCAGAAGGAACAAGGCGGTTTTTATTGTGTTTTTTGAGGGGTAAATAACCAACAGATTCCAAACTCAAGGGCGCGTAAAACTGTTCTTCGGCATACACATTCAAAGGTTTTCCCGTAACATCATTGACCATTTTACTAAACAAAATCATCCCCAAATCACTGTATTTGTACTCCACTCTATCCCGCAATTCAGAGTCGTGTATGCGTTTCCAAATCGTATCGACATAGCTTTTGTTCATGTAAATATTATTGGCTACTTGTACGCTGTATTTTTCCGATTTTTTGCCGTGATAAACGCTCGTTTTCAGCTTGCCGCGTTTGGTCAATGTTTCTTCGTAAAAAGGAATCCACGGAAACAGTCGCGCCCGATGTGCGAGTACATCTTTTATAATTAAATCCTGCTTATTCGTACCGCGTAATTCTGGCAAATAGGTACTCATTGTATTATGAATGTCAATCTTGCCTTCGTCGTATAATTTCATTAAGGAAAGCGTCGTTGCGGCTACTTTTGTCACTGAAGCAAGGTCAAAAATATCGTCGGTACGCATCGGGCGTTTTTTGGCTTGGGTGTGGTGTCCGTAGGCTTTTTTATAGACTATTTTTCGGTCTTTTGCTACCAAGACAACGCAGCCGGGCGTCGCGCCGATTTCGATGGCATAATTGGCAATCGAATCCACGCCAAATTGCAATAATCCGGCATCAAAACCAACCATTTCGGGCTTGGCTTCGCTGAGTCGCATGAGGTTTTTTGTTGGGACACCTGTGCCGTAAGTGCTTAATGAAGAAGCGGTTACGGGGAGTTTTCCGCTTGTGCCAATCGCGCCAAATACGGCTTGCGCTGCTACATCCTGCACCATATTATCTTCCCGATAAGCAAGCATGACATGATTGAAATTGTCAAAATATCGTAAGCTGTACGGGCTGCCAAATATGACCAAAATGACCTTATTTTGTCGATTTAATTTTTCTAAAAAACCCCGCACTGCCAGTGGCACACCAAATTCTTTTCTGGAATATTTGCTCATATCGTGCAAGCTCACGATGACCAAATCTTTCGATTTCAATTTATTTAATAAAGCAGTTGATTGTGCTGCCGAAATATTTTTACTTTGATTAATGTGAGTAATTGCACCGTATTGGTCTGTGGATTTTTGAAAATCGGTTTTTGTGGTTTCTCCGATAGCGAGTGTAGCGATATTTTTCGTATTTTTTACGGGCAAAATATTATCATAATTCCGAACCGTCGTGAGTGATTGTTGGATGAGTTTTTCTTTCAAAAGAAATGCTTTTGGCGGACTTAAGTCTTGCTCCAAATTGGTCAGGCTGACGGGTGTGAATGAAGTCAAGCCCAAACGATATTTTGACCTCAAAATTTTCTTAACGGCTTCCTCAATTCTGCTCCAAGTCAATGTGCCTTCCGCAAGGGCTTTTTTAATCGCAGAATATGCCACAGGCACATCGGGCGGAAGTAGCAAGACATCATTTCCGGCAGCGAGTGCGCGGACTTCGATTTCGCCATCTGCAAAATGCTTGCGCGCGCCTTGCATACCCAATCCATCCGTAAAAATCAGCCCTTCATAGCCTATTTTTTCCTTCAATAAATCTGTCGTAATTTTCGGAGAAAGTGAAGAAGGCAAATTGGGCGTATCGTCCAATGCAGGAATCGAAAGGTGCGCCATCATCACACTTTGAATTTTCTGTTGTGCCAAGACTTTAAACGGATACATTTCCACACTATCCAAACGATTTAATTCATGCGGAATGATAGGCAAATCGTAGTGAGAATCTACATCCGTATCGCCGTGTCCGGGAAAGTGTTTGGCGCAAGCCATGATGCCACCGTCTTGCATACCAGTGGCGTACATATAGCTTTTTGCGGTTACATTGTAACGGTCTTCGCCAAAAGAACGGTCATTGATAACGGGATTGTCGGGGTTGTTATTGATGTCCACTACGGGCGCGAAATTGACGTGAACGCCCAATCTTTTGCATTGTCGCGCCACCTCTACGCCCATATCATAAATGAGTCGATTGTCGGAAATCGCACCAAGCGCAAGCTGTCGCGGAAAGCTAAAACCTGCATCTTTGAAGCGCATTCCAAGTCCCCACTCCGCGTCCATTGCTACCATGAGGGGTAGTCGGGCATTGGCTTGATAGTCGTTGAGCAATTCGGCTTGTCGGCGTGGCGTACCTTGAAAGAAACACAAGCCGCCAACGCGATAGGTCTTGACCAAATCCATGACTTTTTGCTCATAGTCGCGCCCCTTGTCGGAGTGCGCGCGTAGCATCATGGTTTGCCCGATACGCTCGTCTTCGGTGAGGACGTTGTAAATGGAATCAACCCAGTTTTGCTCCAGTATTTCGGCTTCGGTGAGTTGCGGTACTTCGGGGGTTTCCGCTACTTTCGGTTTCAGATGTGGAAGGGCAAAGTATATCAATGCCCCCACTGCAAGGACTATCGGCAGACGTATCATCATGTTTCGGATAAATTGCTTGTTTTCACTCATGTTCTCGTGATTGGTGACTCGCGATTCGTGATTCGTTGAGGGGTTTGAAACCCCAATCAACTATCACTTATCACCATATCTTCTATTTCGACGTCAGGTTTTGTGGAAATGACACAAGTTCGGGGATTTTTTGGGGGAAAACAAATGTTAATGCGATAATGCTGCAATAGGAAAACATTTAGGCAGTTATTCACCAATTCTTGCACAATTTTGGCAAAGGTGAATAAATGAATAGACATGAGTATATCTCCGCTCTTACTTTTAAAAGGCAAAATTATTCTACTGAACAACGGTTTTTTATAATTCATATTTAATTTATTATCAAACTAATATGAAATTAAAAATTAGAACTAAAATTGGAGCGAGAACTATCTCCCCTTTTGGAGGGGGGGGGGAACAGTCGAAAGTCCACCCCCCAGCCCCCTCCAAAGGGGGAGATATATCGTGCTTTCTTTTTTTAATTTCGGTGTAAAAA
>CALHBW010000468.1 GCA_937930625.1 uncultured Saprospiraceae bacterium
ATGGGACTGCAAATTTTGTTAACAACGTAAACTTATTAAAATGAATTTGAAAAACCTATTTTTCCTGACCATTATTTGTTGGTCATTAGGTATTATGGCATGTGAGCCTGACCCACCCACCGAACCCGAAACACTCAACTACCCCTTTACACTTGAAAATGCTACTCCTGCACCGCCGGACGTAACACAAGCGATTGATGACTTTGAAGCCTATCTCGAACATCCAAGACCGGATGAGTTAGAACCCATGAACATCAAAAACGTGGTCTGGTCAGTAGAAGCCAAACTGAATCGCACATACACGAATGTAGCGCATAAGTTTGAGCAATTGCATACACAGTCTGATACGATAGCGATTGCTCACTCCGGAAGTATGATGTCCGGCTCAGAAGTACAGGGCTTTTATGATGAGGCAGTAGCAAAGTTTTCAGAGCATTTCTATAGCCTTCCTGCGGATAATCGCTTACCTGTATTAGTAGATGTAGCGGAATATGCTGACGACCCAAACAGCCTTATCGTAACTACCCAAGTTGGTACAGGTTCTCTGGAAGAGACTATTGCTTCATTTGACTTGCATTGGTATTGGGGCGCACTGAATAGTGTACAAAATGACGGTACTTGCGGACCGGACGATGGAGTAGTCACTGAGCTTGGAAGAGGGGCAAATACAGAACTTGAAAGAGAGGCAAATAACAGATTTATTGCAATTAGTAACCCGACAGCACCGATTCAGGTGGCAGAATGTATGCCCGGACCACCAATCGTATGTACGGTAGCGTACTACGTGACTAGCGTGGAGACTATGACGCCATTTATATTTTTAGGTGGTGCAAATCCTGATGATGACCTACCTTTTGATAATTGTAAAGATTGGTTAATATATGAAAACCTCCCGACGAGTTTTAATCAGGAAGTTAATGCTAACTACGAAGATAAAAAGTGCTTGAAACCGGATGACATGAATTACTACTATGACGGTCTGATTCAGGTAATGAGTGATAACCGCCCTGTCGGTAAGGATTTTATCACAGTAGACGTATCAGCCTTATTAGCAGAGGTTGATGGGCAAATAGACCCACCGGGGCTTCAGCACGCTCATAGGTATTCTTATGGCGAAATTATTGAATCTCCCGTAAATCCTCCACCAGTAACTGCACTTCCACAGTAATTTTTATAGGCAGCGGATATTAATTATTCGCTGCCTAAAATTATATTTATGAAATATTTTTTTGTGTATGTTTTATTTTTTTTTGCCACAAATGTCCATGCACAATATTCTTTTGAATATGTTATAAGTAATGCACAGGCAGAAATTCCGGTAGCAGCCGTTGAGAAAGAAGATGGTAATTATTTTATCGCTGTTCAGTCAGATCCTTTTGAATTGAGCATTGCGCTAATTATTGAATTATCTTCAGAAGGAGAATTGATGCAAAGCGTTGAAGTTCCTCATTCAGATACACTTCGTTATTTTCCTCGTTACCTTGAAGAAAGGGGTGATACTTTATTGATGTTAGGATCTGCTGTACATAGAGACTCTTCTTTATTTTATCCTTGGTATTGCACTGTCTATAGTGACGACATGTCGCTGATAACTAGTAAAGTCTTATGGGGAAGTGCGCCCTTTACTACATTGACAGGAGGAATAGATAAAATATCTCAGAATAGATATGTTTTAACTGGATATAGAAGAGATATGTATGCTTTTTGGGATGGCTATGTGTCAATTGTCAGTAATAAAGGAGAGCTACTTGATTATGCTATCCATCCCGCAGATTCTAGCCAAATACCAACAGCAGTATTAGAAAAGAGCGATAGCACAGGTTTTATTCTAAAAGGACTTACAGGAGCTTATGTTCTGCTTGATAATGATTTAGAAGTTGATTCAGTCATAAATTACCCATTTGGCTATGAGGCAGTATTGATGCAAGAAAGTGTTCTAAAGAGATTAGATGATTCAACTTATTTTTTGTCGGGATTACATCATTTTTTAGGCAGTAATGAGGAGGAAGATATCGGCATCAAAAAAATTCGTCATACAAACGAAGTAATTGCAGAGCATAGATTCGGTAAACCCGATACGACTGAAACTACAGCCCTAAAACAGAGCCTTGATTTTATCTATCCTGATAAAATTTATTGTGGTGGTTGGCAGCGTAACGGACTGTCATTTATTTCGGAACTTCCCGGCTGGCTTAGCCTCTCTCAATATGACGAAGACCTCAATCTCAACTGGACAAGATACTATGGTGGTGATGCCTTCTATATTATGGAAGGTGTCTTGGCTACACAAGACGGCGGATGCTTGATATATAGTCGAAGATATGCATTTACAGGCGATTATAATTACGACATTCACCTCCTCAAAGTAGGTCCCGACGGCTTACTCACCTCCACCACCACACCCGAAAACACCCCAAACATCACCGTTTATCCCAATCCTACTTCTAATTACATCTTCTTCGACACAGGCGAAGCGGGTATGTACGATGTCTCATTTTTTGATGGACTCGGCAAGGTTATTTTTCAAGAAAAAATACTCAATAATCGCCCCGTAGATGTGCGTCATCTACCTGCGGGTATATATACGTATGTATTGGAGCGTAAAGGCGAAATTGTATCGCAAGGAAAGTGGGTCAAGGAGTGAAAAATGTGCTGATGTGTTGATGTGCTGATGTACTG
>CALHBW010000469.1 GCA_937930625.1 uncultured Saprospiraceae bacterium
GTTTTTTATCAAATAACTATAAAATTTAATTAATTGAATATTTTTTACCTTAATAAAAATTAAATAACTGATAATCAATTACTTATGATTTAAACCCGAATTTCCCAGTTACCTAATTTCCAAAATGTCCAAAGTCCAAAAAATTAATACCATTATTATTACAAACATAACTAAATAATTAGTTTAAAGTATTCTTAACACTAAAATTTAATCTTAATTTCTACCGGATTATGGTCAGCCAAATCTTTGTGATTTTTGTTCCATTGATATTGTATTTTTGGTACTTTTCTAATGGTCGAAAGCGTATTTTTTCCATTATTTTTATAGAAAATATAATCAATAATATGCTCGCGTTGGGTTTTATTCATGTCGTTTGTGGGTTCGTAGGTCGTGTTGGGGGTACTATGAAGTTTGCCGTCTTCTGCCTTCAAAATGTTCATCATTTCCTTGTAGGTATTCGTTCCTTTTTTAATGTTAAAATCTCCGCAAATGATTTGTGGTACATTTTCTTTTTGAAAGGGCAGCATCAATTCATCCCAAATTGCACGTACCTGACTCAATCGCAATTCGGGCGTACCCCCCGAATTGAGGTGTGTCCCAATGATTTGAAAGGCTTGTCCGTTCTTTTCTCCTTCAATCATTAGTGCGCCTTTGCGTGCCATTCGATTGTCAAAACCACTGCGTTCTTTAAAGCAAATATTTTCCACTTTTTTAATGGGAATTTTACTCAAAATCCAAACGCCACTACTCACTCTAAGTGATATATATCGCCTATTCGCCGGACCGATTTTATAGAGATAATCCTCTTGTAAGCAACGTTTTAGCTCCCGCCTCGCGCCACGATGAAATGCTTCTTGGAATACGATAATATCATAATCACTTTCGGCTAAAAGCTGTCCGATAGCGCGAGCGCGTTTGCGTTTTCCATTAAAAAAAATCAAGGGTGGCAGCATGTAGATATTCCATGATAAGACTTTTAATTCGACAGAATCAACGAGTGGTGTGTATGTTTTTTTATCGTTAGAATAAGCATTTGAACTTAGAACAAAAATTAAAAATAAGAATAAGACAAAGTTTTTCATTTTGCTAATGAAATAGAAAATAATGACTTATCTAAATTTTACTCATAAAATTTCAATTCAAATTTAGTTTTTCTCAATTTTCGGAGTTTCATGTTGTATATTTGGTCTTTACGTAATGCAGACATTCGTGTCTGTTGTTGGCAAAGACACGAATATTTGTGTTATGCTGAAATGATAAACGATATGAAAAAGCCAATACTCAGCCTTTTTTTAGCTTGTTGTGTAATGACGATTTACGCCCAAGTTCCCCTCTCCTACTACCTTTCCGGAGATACGAAATACGACCCTGCTATTCCGACTCCCGAACAAGTATTTGGTTGGCAAATCGGAAAATGGCATGTCAGTCACGACAAAATCGTGATGTATATGCAGGTACTCGCTGCCTCATCTGACCGCGTGACGCTAGAAGAATATGCCCGAAGTTACGAGGACAGACCCTTGCTTTTGGCAACGATTACGAGTCCGGCGAATCATAAAAACATTGAGCAACTCAAAGCCGACCATGTTGCGCTGACCGACCCTTCGAAATCTAAATCACTGAAAACCAATGATATGCCTTTGGTGCTTTATCAGGGCTACAGTGTGCATGGCAATGAACCGAGTGGCGGAAATGCTTCTTTGTTGTACGCTTATCATTTGGCGGCAGCACAGGGCAAAGAGATAGAGGAAGCACTACAAAATACTATTGTGTTGCTTGACCCTTGCTACAATCCCGATGGGTTTAATCGCTTTGCTTCGTGGGTCAATTCGCATAAAAGCAAGCATCCGAATCCGAGCGCAGATACACGCGAGCATAACGAAAGTTGGCCCCGAGGACGCACCAATCATTATTGGTTTGACCTGAACCGCGATTGGTTGTTGGTGCAGCACCCGGAGAGTCGCGGGCGTATTGCGAAGTTTCAGGAATGGAAACCCAACATCCTCACCGACCACCATGAAATGGGCAGAAACAGCACTTTCTTTTTCCAACCCGGTATTCCCTCCCGTACCAATCCTTTGACACCGCCAAAAAATCAGGAATTGACGGAAAAAATAGCTGCTTACCATGCAAAAGCATTGGATGAAATCGGTTCTTTATATTACAACAAAGAATCATTCGATGATTTTTATTATGGCAAAGGTTCGACCTATCCCGATGCTCAGGGTTGTATTGGTATTTTGTTTGAGCAGGCGAGTTCGCGCGGGCATTTGCAGGAGAGTGTGAATGGAGATTTATCTTTTCCATTTACTATCAAAAATCAATTGACGACTTCGCTTTCTACACTGGAAGCTGCCCAAAATTTGCGGGTAGAATTGCTTGATTTTCAGCGCGATTTCTATACATCAGGTATGAATCAAGCCAAATCTTCGCGCACGAAAGCCTATATTTTTGGGGATGAGTACGATGCAAATCGCACCCAACATTTGCTTGATTTAATTAGTCGCCACGATATAGAAATCTATGAAAATGATAAAGACATTGAGCAGGGCGGCTATACTTTCCGAAAAGGAAAATCATACATTGTACCGACTGCACAACGACAAGCACGCTTGGTAGAGGCGATGTTTGAACAGCGTACTACATTTACCGATAGTCTTTTCTACGATATTTCTGCATGGACTTTACCACTGGCTTTTAATATTCCGCATGAAAAATTATTAAATATTAATTTTTCAAATAAAAATCCGATAAAAAAGCCTACATTTGCACCGAAAGAAATTATTGGTGGTCAAAGTGATTATGCGTATTTGATGGATTGGAATGATTATCATGCCCCGCGTGTGTTGGGAAAATTGTTGGAAGATGGCTTGAAAGCAAAGGTGGCTACCCAACCTTGTGAAGCCATATGCAAAAGTGGTACGGCTTACAAATTTGACTACGGAACGATTATGATTCCCACAAATCAGGATATTATGAGTTCTGATAAATTATATATATATTTATCGCAACTTTCTTCTAAAAACGGCGTATCTATATATGGTATTGCTACGGGTTTGGCAAGTGCAGGTATTGACTTGGGAAGTCCGAGTTTTTCGGCTTTGCATGCGCCAAAAGCCTTGCTTTTGGTAGGCGATGGCATCAACTCTTACGATGCCGGAGAGGTTTGGCATTTGTTGGATGAGCGTTTTGATATGCCGCTTACGGTAGTGGATATGAAGCGATTCAAGTCCTTGAATATGAGCAATTACAAAACGCTCATTATGACAGATGGCAACTACTCCCCGCTATCTGCCGCAAGCGTCAGAGAATGGGTCGCTGACGGCGGTACGCTCGTTGCTATGAAAGGCGCGAACAGATGGCTCAAAAGTCATGGGCTTAGTGGCGTAGAATTTAAAGCCACTGCAAGACCCAAGCGCAAACGCCCCTACGCAAGCCTCTCCAATGATACCGGCGCACAGTATATCGGTGGCAATATTTTGGAGGCTAGACTCGACCTTAGCCATCCTTTGGGCTATGGTTATCAACGCAGTATGCTGCCTGTTTTTCGTCGTGGCACTTTATTTTTTACTCCTCCCAAAAACACTTATGCTGCCCCCCTATCCTACACTTCTAATCCGCTGATGGCGGGTTACATTTCAAAAGAAAATTTGCGAACAGCAGGCAATGCAGCCGCAGCCGTAGTGACACGTATTGGCAACGGGCGGGTGATTAGTTTGTCAGATAATCCGAATTTTCGCGGCTTTTGGTACGGAACAAATAAACTATTTTTAAATGCTATCTTTTTCGGACATACTATTAGTAGCGGTGCTAGTGAGTCTGTCGGTATGCCCACAGACGATGAGGAAGATGAAGCATTAGAACATGGACATAAACATTGATGTACTCATATTTTTATTTTCGCTGCGCGAAAATTATATGTTAGTGCATGAGTACACTTTAGATTAGCACATAACAATATGTGGCGCTTTCCAATTATAATACTCGCTTTTCAACTGCTTGTTTTTCAGGCGAATGCCTTTCAGCAAGCGGTACAAGCAATGAAGCATCTTTCGCAGGAAGATGGGTTATTGTCGTCTGTTGTTAATGCTATTGAGCAGGATGATTTGGGCTTTATTTGGTTTGGGACAGATGTTGGATTGACGCGCTATGATGGGTATCGCTTCAAAAATTATACGGTATCAGAAGGGCTTCCCGGTAATCGGGTAACGGATTTGAAGTATGACAATCAGGGACGTTTGTGGATAATGACAAAAGGGCAATTGTGTTATCTTTTTGAAGGAGAATTTTATTATGACAATGAACCGCTGCCCGAACAACCTCCAAATGCTCAAATTACTTCTTTTACACTCACCAAAAATGGTCATCTTTGGTTTACGACAAAAGAAAAACTAATTGCCTTGGATAGTACTTTGAGTGAGCTTGTTTGGACTTCGGATAGTATTTCAGGTATGCCTTTTAATCAGCCAAAAATTCAATTTGAAGACAATCAAGGGGCTTTATGGATACATAACAATGACAATTATATGTTTAAGATTACGGAAGAAGACCTTGTATTAGTGACTCTCGAATCTTCTTCTTCTCCCACTAATTTTATCCAAGCTGCTTGTGTTGATAATGATATTTTTTATACCGATGGTACTAATTTAATTTTTTTGGACCAAAGCAATGCAAGGATTAAAAAATTGCCAAAAGCGGGAAATTACTTGGACGGTATTCAGGAAGTAGTCGTTCATTTGTCCGATAAAAACCCAATACAATCAAAGCTGCCTTTTCTCACAAAAGATAGCCAAGGCAGAATTTGGACTGCCGAATCGGATGGTGGTTTTGTGGTTTTGTATGGCGATGAAAACAACACATTAAAATTGCCCGAAGGTATTATCGCATCGGATATGTACGAAGATGTATCGGGTAATTTATGGTTTGCCACACGCAATCAAGGGGTTTATTTTTTGGATGCTTCCAATTATTCGGCTGCGAATAGTATTCGTCTTTTTTTGAGTAAAAAATCCGTTAAAAGTATCTGTTCATCAAGTGGTCATACATTTGTTGTTGCCAATAATAATCTATATCGTTATGACCTAGACCAAGATAGTTTTTATCTGCAAAAAGATGTTCCCGACAATATCAATGCCATTACATTTCTCAATAATGAAGATATTTTATTGAGTTATGAAGATGAAATATTACAATATAATAAGGGTATCCAAAAAAAATATAACATCCAACAAGTATCGGTAATGACCGCAAGCCAAGGTAATCTGTACTATGGTGCGGGAAAACAACTTCGGCAAATTGCTTTTGAGGATTTGCCCAATCCCTCTGATTACAAATCTATCTTAAATCGTCCCGTTACCTGTATTTTTATAGATAAAAAAGGACAGAAATGGATAGGTACAGAGGAAGGACTCTACAAATATGCAGATGATAATAATGCAGAAGCCCCGGATATGATTTTCGTAAACAGCATTTCGGGCATCAGACAAACGGACGACGGCACTATCTGGGTAGCCACCAAAGATGCCGGAGTATTTGGGTTTCAGGATGCTGAGAAGCCCATTATCCATATCAATAAGGACAATTATCTTGACCATAATTACTGCACAGGGCTTGTTGCAGAGGCTGATGCCCTGTGGGTTTCTACTCGTTCAAGTATTCATAAAATTTCCGATATTGACTTCAATCAACAACTCTGTTATATAAGTTCTTTGTCAGAAAAAGATGTCTCTCAACTTACTGGTATTCAATCCATAGCAGTTGACAGTAATCATACATTTATAGGTACACAACAGGGCTTAATCCAAGTCAAAAAACAGTATTTTGGGAAAAATTACGATGCAAATAAAATAGTTATTACCGATATTTTTCAAGATAATAACAAAGCCTTAGCACTCAATGATTTGATAGAACTTTCTCATAAAAACAATACCATACGCATCAATTATGCAGCTATCAATTATGCCCAACAGAATAATATCGTATATCGTTATAGGATGAACATAAAAGGGCTAGCAATAGAATGGGAAAAAACAAAGGATGTCACTACGCCTATCTATGTACTCCAATCCGGCAATCATACCTTTGAGGTACAGGCAATTGGAGGTTCGTGGAAAAAATCTTCCGAAATTGCCAAACTAGATATTAGTGTCTCAAAGCCCTTCACACAAACCACAGGTTTTCGATTCTTGATGGCTTTTTTGGCAGCACTTATTTTTATTTCGCTATATCGTATATATGATGATAACAGGCAAAAAACAAGGCTCAAAGAAATCGTTGCACAAAAAACTGCCAACCTCAAAGATAATCTTAATAAACTGGAACGCATCAACAACGAATTAGAAGAATTTAATTATGTAGTGGCGCACGACCTCAAAGCCCCCCTGCGTTCTATATATAGTTTTTCTCAACTCCTTCAACGAACAGATAGCAAAAACATCAGTGCAGCCGGCAACGATTATATAGGTTTTATCCAACAAAGCGCAATGCGTCTTCAAGAAACCATTGAAGACCTCTTATCGTTTTCGGGTATTGACAAGACGGAAAATACCGAAACCCAAGTTGATTTGAATAGCATCTTGGACGATACCTTGAGCAATTTGCAAGGTATTATCGAAGTGAAAAATGTACAAATTAAACGAAACGAACTCCCGACAATTTCGGCTAATCCTGCTCACATGCTTCAGGTTTTTCAAAATCTGCTATCAAATGGCATCAAATATCAACCGATTGACAATCAGCCGATTATCAATATTGATTGCGCCTCAAAAGGAAACGATTGGCTATTTGCTGTAAAAGATAATGGCATCGGAATAAACAAGGAATATGAAGATAAAGTATTCAGAATATTCCAACGACTACACAGTGGTGAAGAATATACCGGTACAGGTATCGGCTTACCGATTGTCAAGAAAATTATCGAATCGAATGGCGGAAAAATCTGGTTTGAATCTGAACTCGGCAAAGGAACGACCTTCTTTTTTACATTGCCTAAATGATTGTTGATTTTGCTATTTTTGATTTTGTGAACGTATCAAGAATCAGAAAATTTGGAGTGTAGTTTAAGCCAAAACTTCTTCCCATCATCCGACAGTTCATATTTGGTACTATAATTATTGGGAACATTCCTATACATATCTTCAGTGAGTCCGTACTTGGCAAGTTTGCTGACGTATTCGAATTTGTTGAGCTTCGTTTGGTCTTCTATATAAAAATAATGTAAAAGATTGAGCGTTTGGTGTCCGAATTTAGTCTTTACTGCTTCAATTTCTTCTGCTTGAATGGCATCCGGTTGCAGAGGAGATTTTTCGAGTATATTTGAGAGGTCTTCAAAACTCAATCCATTGTAAGTCTCTATATTTGAGGTGGCTAAACGTTCTCTTAATGCAATATTTTCCTTCGTGAGTTGCGCCATTTGTTCTGCCAAATTATCCGTATCTACTTCTTGGTCGCCTCTCACCCAACCCACCAAGTTTTCTCTTCTCGCAAATTCACCCATCGTCTCGTGAACCGCCAATTTGATGTCTTTTATATCGTCAAAAAATTTGACCATTTTGGATAAAACAATCCCTCTAAACGCTTTGAGTTTTTGCGGATTTTGTAATTCCAATACAGATTTCCCGTCTTTATCCACCTTATTATCGAGCGCATTTTCATTGATAACAACAGCAAATAAAGGCATGCCCAAACTCACCGCATAATCGTATTCCAAATGCGTATAACTCTTCCCTGATTTTGGCTCAATACTCCCGTACCGACCACCGAGAATGAGCAAATACACATCCGAATCTTCAATCCATCGCTTGATGACATTCATTTGCGATTCATCCCCTGCGGTGAATAGTTCCATACCTGCGGGAATATGTCCGCAAGACAAAATAGCTTGTACAGCCGCCTGCCTTTCTTCGATTAAATCTACGTAAGTGGAGGAGACGAATACTTGAAGTTTCTTTTTTCGCATGTGGTAGATTCAGAGATTAGAATGAAATAAATATTTTCGCAAAGATAAGAAATGCAAAAGGAGTGAATAATATTTTTATGGATAAAATTGAAATCTATATATGACAATGTAATTACCGTCCTGTCGGTTCCATTTTCTGTATTGGTCGCTTGGATTTGCTGGTGTATGGAATTGGTGGGGGATTCCTCGCTGAAAAGCCATAAAAAATACCCTTTCCAGCAAGCAATAAAAATATTAGTCGCTGAAACATATCATTTTCACCACATTTCAGCAACCAATATTTTTATTAGTCGCTGAAAAGTATCAATTTCACAAAAGTTTATCCCGACAATTTGCGTAAAAAGATGTGGCGTTTTGAAGAAATCACCAAGACCAAAAAACAAATTTCATGGGTATTTATCTCTGCTTTCGGATTAAATGAAAATGAATATAGCTTGGATATTATTAGTAAATCCTTGATATTAGATATACTATTTTAGTAAGGACGAAAAAAATCGGTAGTGTTCGAGTAAAGTATGGAACACTACCGAAAAATCAGCAACTATGAAAAATACAATTATTATTTTGTTTGTACTCATTGCGGGTATGGTATCTGCACAAGACAGTACAAATACAAAACCGGAGGCATATTTAGAATCGGGTCGTATATTTATAGCTCCCAACTGTAACGCAGCGGCAGTGGCAGAACGCAAAGCAAAAGGCATCAAGGCGAGTATGTTTGCGACCTACGATGCTGCCTCAAAATTTCAGCAGGGAGCCGACAAGCAAGAACTAGCAACATGGGATAAAGATAAATATGAACAGGGGTGCTTGCCTAAAGAGCATGTACTTGTTTTGGAGAAATACGAAAATAACATATACAAAACAGCTTTTCTCAACGATGCTCCTGATTTGCCACTCCTACAAGACAATCAGGAGCTTCAAGCCTCTTACGCTGTTATAAAGGAGCAGAAGCAAAACATCAATATCATGTTTGTCATTGACGGTACAAAGAGTAATCATGCCTCTTTTGCTCCTACGATTAATGCAATCAAAAACAGTGTCTACCACAGAGCATCCGGTGAAAAATGTAGTATAGGTACAGTAATTTACGGTAATCATAAGGAAGGGATTCTTGCCGAAAAAGCTCCGGTTTTTGGGAGCCATTCTTCTGTCATTAAAACACTTAAAAGTCATGGAAATAAGCAATATATTCCGCAGGACAACGATGAACCCACCGCTATGTACCAAGGCATTGAATCTGCACTGGACTTCATGGAAAATCCTGATGCAAGCAATATCATTATACTTATAGGTGATGCAGGTAACACGCTTGGGGCAGATAACAATAAGGTTATCCAGAAGATGAAAAACAAACAATGCGGATTCATTGCTATCCAAACCCAACATAAGCAAGGTTTAGCGGGGCGTATTTACAATGAGTTTGTTGGTCAAAGCAAAAATATTGTAATGAAGTCGTCTATTACCACCAAATTTCGTCCCAAACTATACCAAAATACCGATAATACTTTCAGCTTGAAATACCCTGACGAAAGCATTGTTCCCGGCTCCATTACTTACGCGAATATGGGAAGTGCAATATCCCCATCGGAACTTGAGGAGACTCTCTCGCAAACACTCACATCGCTCGAAAAACAGCATCAAGAATTTCTTCGCCAATTAGATTGTTTGATACACATCAACTGTCCTGATATCAATATACCCATGATAGCGTATCTCAAAAAGCACAAATCCGGCGAATTCAAGCACCAGACGAGCCAAAATCAACTGCCCGTAGAAGCCTTTGCCCCTTTACATATTAAAGAACTTAAATATCCTTTATTCAGTCCCGTTCTCCTCATGACCCGCGAAGAATTAAGTAGTTTGTATTCAATAACAGGTTCGTCTACGGATGCTTTACGCACTCAAGTCCTGGCAATATATAAAAACGTGCTGTCGCTTCATTATGATAAAAATCCTGACACTACAATATTAAACAAGACAGACATGGAACTGCCATTTAAAAGCGAACTACTCACCAACTACTCCCTGAAAGACCTCGAAAACAAAGAAAAAATTAGCGACAAAGAGATATATAATATTTTCATTTATGCAGATGAAAAGCGTTATAGACTACGGAAAGTCATTGGCAATCCCGACTACTCATTCCGTTTCCAAGACAATACATACTATTGGGTACCGCTTGATATGATACCATAAAAAAAGAACTCCCCACGCCAAAAAGCAGCAAGGAGTTTCCAAAATCAATCCAACAAATTCTATTTCAAGGTCACTGCCTCCGTCTCACAAGCCGTCACGTAGAAGGCTTCATATCGGGTTTTGCCGGGTTTTCTTTTGCTGATGTCTTGGTAAGTAGCATTGTAGCTTCTTCCGGCGGGGATGCGTTGTATTTCCATAGAGCTACGTGGGTTGAGCGTGAGGTCTGCATGTATCTGTTTGCAGGAGATTCTGATGATATTTTTGGAGATATTTTCGTAGCGGACTGTGCCGTGATTGTTACGGGCGCATGGTGGCGGACTGTATTCTGTGCTTGTGCTTTGGGTCATAGAGCGATTACCACATCCGCCAAATATCAATGTACATAACAAAGCTATAATAAGGCAATGTACAAATAGGTGTTTTTGATTTTTCATATTTTTTTTAAAATTAATGTTGAATGAGTGAATTTTGAATGAATGAATCCAATACGACAATCGTACAATGTGACAATGTTTCCCACATTAACGTATTAAATCATTACCATATTCATTATTCATTCATTCAAAATTCATTCATTAGAGTTAAGGAAACGAGTAGCCAAAAGAGATACCCGGATAATAAGGGATAAAGAAGACCTCATTCTCTTGTCCGGCTTTTTTGATATTTCCGAAAAAGGGCGACAGTCCGGCGCGTAGGTTGAAGCCGCCTTGTGGGTCTTGGTAGCGGAAGCCGACAAACATGGTGGCGGCAAGTCGGGCTTCGTTGTCGAAGCTGTCTATCAAGCCGATTTTTCCGTAGGTCAAGCCCATGCCGAGTTCGAAGTATTTGCCCTCATTGCCGAGTAGGTAGTTGAGGCTGACGGGTATGGTGTAGCCCTCAAATTTGCCGACATTCATATAGCCGGCACCGACCCGAAAACCGGGACCGTCGGAAGACTTGGTGAGGCGTTGGTCATAATTGAAGGTCACTAATCCGCCCTGTCCGAGTATTTCGATAAATACGGCTTGCTGCGGACTGTTTTTGCCGACCTTTTGCGCCTGTACTTGCACGTAGTGCCGTAACCCGTTATTCGTTGGCTCGTTATTCGTTTTTTAACTAATTAATAATCAACAACTTACTGTAATTTTTAGTTGTCAATGAATTACGAATTAAACCAGTAGGTACACATACATAAGCACGCGCATACGAGGAGGTATTTGATGTGTTTTTTCATGTTTTGTTTTTTCGTACAGGCGATTTTAATCGCCATGTCAACAAACAGACTTCTGCCACATGGCGATTAAAATCGCCTGTACGGTTTTCAATAAGTCCCCACCCCAAAAGGGGGAAGGGAACTTCAAGAGTGGATATCGTTCTAAGGGGAAGGTGTTTTTTTATTTTGAGATTACAGGGTGCTTCGCATTATAGACAGTTGTGTGTACAATGTTCATAGTTCTTTGTTTTTGTTAAAAATGAAATAAGGTATTGTGTAAACCCTATCTTGACGCTACAAAGATGCGCTAAGTTTGGAAAGCAAAAAGTGGAGATATACTCAAAAATTGGAAAGCTATTTTGCGTTTTAAGAGTTAATTACTTTATGTATACTTATTTTTAATTATTTATAAAATACTAATAATAAATTATTTACGTAAATACAAGTTTAATCTATCATTTATTTAATCATTTTAAAAATTAGCAAGCTAAAGTATAAAAATTTCAAAAAATGATTATAAAAATCAATAAAGCTGTGATAATTTATGGATAATTTGTTTGGCTTATTTTCGCGTCCCTCTTCCGAAAATACTCAAACAAACTCATATTCATCAACAATAATAACAGACAATACACCAAGTCATCCAAAGGAATTGTTACTAAACGAATACCCAGATTTTCAGCATTATTATACAGCACCACAGGTGTCTCCGTAAATGCGCCTGTCAAGACCCCATTCACTATAAAAAAAGGTATCAAACTCACCAAATAAGCCAAATAATAACGGCTCAATTGCGACCTTTTATCTGTAAAAATAAAGTACATCAAAAATGCGGCGGTCAGCAAAAAAGTCGTCACCGTATACATCTTTTCCCAATGAATAATAGAGAGTGTCAGTAACATTATTATCAACAAATAAGTGACAATTGCTTCTATAGGTTTTAAATAATCTTTCGGAAAGTAATAATTCAAACATTCATATATAAAAACACAACAATAAGGCATTACAAAAAAGAACAACCACTCCCCTATCGGCAAGCTCATAAATTTTAAAGGTTCATAATAATAATTCGGATTAAAACCCCACACTCCCAAGACCGTAAAATACACATCCCAGGGAACAAACACCAATGCCGTCAATCCAATTGCAGGAAATAAATATTTCCATTTTTTATAAAAATGCACTCGTTTATCAAAGCTCAATAGAAAAGGAAATAAGATAGATAATCCATTGATTATCAAATATAAATAATTGGTCTCTAAATTCTGATAGCTATGTACTTTGTCTACATTATAGGCGAGATTATCCGCTTCCACACCACGCAGCCACCACAAAAAAAGAACAGCAATAAGCGGAAAAGCTATTGCTGCCATTTGCGTAAATCCTATATTAGTTTTTAGTTCATGGTTCATAGTTTTTAGTTCATGGTTTTTAGTTCATGGTTTATTTTGGGGGAATGATGGATTTTCTGAGTGCTTAAGTCATTCTAATGATTGACTTTGCTTCTTCGTATAATGTTTGAAAATGTTCATCTTCTATAAGTTCTCTTTCTCTTGCGATGTATAAACAAGTCACGACACCTCTGCGGCAGAGCGAATAGAATAGCTTAAAAATCGTGAAAATTCAGGGCGAGTTTGTCCGAGTGCTCCTTCGGCTATATTCAAGGCAATTGAGTCTGCTGCTCTTTTTATCTGTGAAGTCAATATAAATTTTTCTTCTTTTGGGAAATTCTTTGTTAACTCATGAATAGAGCGAGTATATTTTACAGCACGTTGCCAAACTTTTAATTCTTCAAATTGAAGTTTCATTAGATATTTTCTTATTAGTTTTATCAGTTCATAGTTGATGGTTCATGTTTCATAGTTCATAGTTGATGGTTCATGGTTTTTTTACAATCAATTGAATTGCATCCTGACAGCTATATGGAATTGTGAATTTCTGACCATCAATATAATTTGAATAAATAAATTTTTTATGCAAAATAAATTTTATAATTAATTAAAAATAATAATTTATAATTGATTTATCTATAAAACTATGAACTATAAAACTATGAACTATGAACTATAAAACTACTTAATACCAATTCATTTGATGCCTCACCGCTGAACTGCATAAGAGGTAAATTTTGCGCCCGTCATTGACCCGTATGCGCTCCTCTACCACGAGCGATGCAGACGAATTTTTAATTTTTGTAAACAATTTGCTGTAATAAACATATGCTAAAT
This sequence comes from uncultured Saprospiraceae bacterium, assembly GCA_937930625.1. GTDB lineage: Bacteria > Bacteroidota > Bacteroidia > Chitinophagales > Saprospiraceae > JAHDEO01. Next base: position 13,577 of record CALHBW010000469.1, read on the forward strand.
AAACACCTAATCGCGCACTCTTTGGCAATTGAGTGATGCCTATGTAAGCATGGTCAAAATCTGCCTTGATATCTGCCTCAATTTCTGCCTTCGTCATATTGTCGAATGACTTGAAATCAACACCCGGAAAATACACCCGTCCGCGCTCCTGATAGTCGCTTTTCATATCACGCAGAAAGTTGATTTTCTGAAATGCTGCGCCCAAGCTGCAAGCATAAGGTTTTAATCGCTCATACTCCGCTTCGTCGCCTTTGCAAAACACTTTCAGGCACATCAGCCCGACTACTTCTGCCGAGCCGTAAATATACGTTTTATACAAACTATCATTGTACAAACTGTAATCTAAATCCATCGCCATGCTATCCAAAAAGGGGTCAATCAAGTCGCGCTCGATGCCATATTCGCGGCATACTTTCTGAAAAGCATGAAGCACCGGATTGAGACTAATTCCCTCTTCGATAGCCTCATACGTATCTGCCCGAAATTTATCCAACAACTCTTTTTTCGGATAATTGTGAAAAGTATCCACTATCTCATCCGCAAAGCGTACAAAGCCATACACCGCATAAATCGGCGCACGAAGTTCTTTCGCAAAAACGCGAATACCCATCGAAAACGATGTGCTATATCGTTTGGTTATCAACTCACTACACTCATCACAAGTGTCGTCATACAATTTCATGTGAAGCATAGACGAATTTTGAATGAATGAATTTTGAATGAATGAATAATTTTTCTCTTCTTTCAAATCATCCGAATTAAATATACAATTGTTTTATTTCAATATCTTGACCGCAAGCTGCGGACTAACCTCAAGCTATATCGCAAATTCTTTTTTGACCTCTCCTGCCACAACCTGCCCGGAAATCAGCGAGGGCGGCACACCCGGTCCCGGCGTCGTTAATTGTCCTGTGAAATATAGGTTTTTGACTTTGCTGCTTTTCATCTGTGGTTTCAAAATAGCGGTTTGTCGGAGGGTATTTGCCAAGCCGTAGGCATTGCCCTTGTAGGCATGATAATCTGCTTCAAAATCGCGGTGTGCGTAGCTGCGTTTATACACCACAGCATCTCGGATGTTTTGTCCGGTCAAATCTTCTAAGCGATTCATTATCAAGTTGTAATAATGCTCTCTCATTTCCACCGTATCTTCCAAATCGGGTGCGAGAGGAATGAGTAAAAACAGATTTTCACAGCCTTCAGGCGCGCCTGAAGGGTCGGTTTTTGTGGTGCAACAAGCGTAGAAAAGCGGCTTTTCCGGGTAAGCCGGTTTTTCGTAAATATCAATCGCGTGTTGTTTGAAATCTTCGTCGAAAAACAGATTGTGATGCAGCAAATTATTCAACTTTTTATTGACGCCCAAATAAAATAATAAGGATGAAGGAGCCATTACGCGCTTATCCCAATACTGCTCACTGTACTTACGTGCATGTGGTTCGAGCAGGTCTTGTTCCATATGATGATAATCGCCTCCTGCAACGATAATTTCAGCATCATACTCCCCTTTTTCTGTTAAGACTTTTTTCGCAGAACCATTAGGCACGACTATCTGCTTGACTTCTTCACCCAAGCAGATTTTCACGCCCAATTCTTCGGCAAGACTCACCATGCCTTCAATGATTTTGTGCATACCACCCATCGGATACCAAGTACCGAGCGCGAGGTCGGCATAGTTCATCAGACTGTACATGGCAGGTGTTTTTTCCGGCGTTGCACCTAAGAATAGTACCGGAAATTCGAGCAATTCAATTAACTTCGGATGCTTGAATAACTTGCGAACGTGTGCCGACATTGAACTAAACATTTGGAGGCGAAAGAGCGATTTCAGCACACGAATATCCGCAAATTCCATAACAGAGCGACCGGGTTTATAGACAAATTCATTGATGCCTACTTGGTATTTATATTCCGCTTCGCGAAGAAATTTATCCAGATTCTTGCTGCTTCCGGGTTCGTATTGCTCAAAAAGTTCGTAGAGTTCTTTCTTGTTTGCGGGGACATTCATCACATCACCCTTCCCAAAGAAAATACAATATCCGGGGTCGAGTCGCACCAAGTTATAATAATCAGATACTTTTTTATCAAATTCCGAAAAATACTTTTCAAAAACATCCGGCATCCAATACCAACTTGGTCCCATGTCAAAGGTAAAGCCTTCTACCTCAAACTTTCGCGCACGTCCGCCCGCCACAGTGTTCTTTTCCAAAATGGTAACATCATAACCATCTCTCGCCAGAAAAGACGCTGCCGACAAACCCGCAAATCCCGCACCTATAACAATGACTTTTTTTGACATGTATTAATTTTAAGTAAACATTAAATTTTGAACGAATTTAATAAATTTATAAATACTCAAAACAACTATTTGCCAAAATATTTAAAATTTACTCATTCAATATTCAAGCGGTAGAGAAACAACAGCACCTTATTTTTGTTTAACTATTTGTCAAAAAAATTAAACAAAATACTTTTTTTGTATTTAGTGCCTATCTTTTTTCATAAATTACTTGCTTTTGTGAAAAAAAAAATGATACTTTTGTGACATCGTATTCTTGTATGCCTAATAATCCTATCACTCTTATATCCAACACTTGTTTTTCCCTTGCTATTCGATAAGATTTGTATGTCAACACAAATCAGTCATTATATTTTTCTTTAATCAGATCTATTAAAGAACTCTGTCTTTATATAGAGTCCTCCAAATGTTTCCTATAGTGGGAACAGAAGTCCGCTTTTATAGCGGGCTTTTTTTGTTTGCAGAATGTTCTTAAATTTGCTGCATGAAAAATTGGATTGTGCTTACTATCGTTTTGTTATTCTTTGTGGCGTGTTCGCCTAAGACATCTACTACACTCAGTGCCCCTCAGCCTCAATGGGAAACGCAAACGCCCGTTGAAGTACCCGAAGAAGAAGTGGAAAAGGTGCCGGAAGAGCCTATCAAAAAGGGAGAATTTGAAAAAAATACGGTGCCTGCTGCTCCCGTAGTTGTTGTGGGTCTGAAACGAGAGGCTTGTTACGGAAAATGCCCTGCATTTGAATTGAAACTATACAATGATGGTACGATAAAGTATTACGGAAAGGCAAATGTTGAGAACATAGGCTACTTCATAGCTCATGCCGGAAAAGAAACTATCGTGGACATTCAAACAAGAGCAGAAACGATGGGTTACTTCGGATTAAATAGTCAATACCCGGCATCAGGTAAACCGCAAATTTACGATATGCCACAGACGACTACTTTCGTTAAAATTGATAATAGAGAACATCGTATTGCCAATCGCCACGATAGTCCGCCTGCATTGTTCAAATTTGAAAATTATATCGAGTCTTTGGTTGAAAATTTGAATTGGAAGCCTATTCGGTATGATGAATTTTAGACATAACGTGTACATTCTTCAAGCTGACCGCGAATATTGTAATGACTGCTTTAGCTGTCAAGTGAAATAAAAAATTATTTATAATTTATTGTTTTAAAATTTATTACAAAAAAAAATAATCACTTACTTGACAGCTAAAGCAGTCATTACGGTATTCGCGGTCAGCCTGTCTTGTCCGGTCTTACGTTGTACTCTCCACAATCCACTGCTCATAAGCAACATTCGCTTCCACTTCCCATTTAACGATACAAGGCACTTCATACGGATGGATGCGCTCTACCCTCTCACACACCTTTTCCCACAAGTCATTTCGCGTTTTTACGATACTGATAAATTCATCCTCGCGCGCTACTTCCCCTTTCCACCAATAAGCACTTTTTATGGGAAAAATATTGGCACAAGCCACCAGTTTTTGTTCAATTAAATGATTGGTAACTTCCATTGCCACCTTTTCCGAGGGATGTGTTATATAGATAATAAGAAACATAATTTTAAAATTTACACAAAATCCAATTATCGTTTTGCAGAAAATGACATACATTTTACAGTATTTTAATACGTTTATCATCCAAAAATAGTGTCTTTCATTAATATACAGCAATAACCACAAAGAAACCAAATCTATGAACCATCTTTGTTGGAAATGAGTAAATGTTCGATAATGAAACCGCATTTACCCATTTTCTCATCTATTCATTTACTCATTATACCGACTACTCACTCAACACAATACAAAATGAAAAGACTACTACTCACTATTAGAAAATCACAAATCAAAACGGCAGTAATTATCGCTTTTTTATGCTGCTTTACCCAAGCTGCGATAGCGCAAACTACGGTTTGTTTTAATTTGAATCAAGAAGCAGAAGAAGCCGTCAATAGCGGAAACATAAACCTCACAAGCAGCGACCTGGAACTTGGAGCAGATACAGAATTGGGTACGCCCGGACTTCAGGTGACAGGACTGCGATACACAAATTTTAGTCTGCCGACAGATGCGACTATCACCAATGTCGATATTCAATTTACCGCCGATGAATCATCAAGTGCAACGGCTGATTTGACTATAGTTGGCGAATCTACAGGCAATGCCCTCCCTTACAGTCCGTCCAATTCAAATATAAGCAACAGAAGCCAGACTACTGCTGCTGTCAATTGGCAACCTGCCCCGTGGACGCAAGGCGCGACAAGCGACGCTCAAAAAACACCCGACCTTTCCAATATTATCAATGAAATTATCTCCCATCCCGACTTTAATAATGGCAATGCAATTTCATTTATCATCACGGGTACAGGTACGCGTACTGCCGAAAATTCGCCCATTGATTTATGCGTCACTTACTTCGTTTGTGGCGACGAAGGTGAGGCTTGTGACGATGGAATGATTTGTACGCTAAACGATGTATGGGATGATAACTGCAATTGTGTCGGTACGCCCGACCCCGCAGATAGCGACAACGACAATGTATGTGATACCGCCGACAATTGCCCGAATTTTGATAATGCCCTCATAGGAACGCCTTGTGATGATGGCGACCCCGAAACGCTGAACGACGCCTGGCAAACCAATTGTACTTGTCAAGGAGGCGGAGAAATCATCATTAATGAATTTTCAGCAGCCAATCTTGACTCCAATACCGACAATTACGGCGAGTACGAAGATTGGATAGAACTTTATAATAACAACTCCGTTCCCTTCGATTTATCCGGCTATCATTTGAGTGATAATACCAACGACCCGACCAAATGGACATTCCCCGCAGGTACAACTATTGGTGCTAATGACCATCTATTGATTTGGTGTTCTAATCGCGACGAAGTTAGTAGCGGAAACATTCATGCAGGATTTAAAATCACCCAAACCAGAACAGGAGAAGAAGTCGTTTTTGCAGACCCAATGGGGAATATTCTTGATAGTAATAACATTGACATTCCCAATCAAAACGGACATTCATGGGGGCGCATGATAGACGGCGGCAATGAGTGGGGCGTCTTGCTCAATCCAACACCCAATAATACCAACTCCGATGTAAAACGCCCTTACGCCTCCAAGCCCGTACTCACGCCCGAAGCCGGATTTTACACAGGAAGTGTCGAAGTGTCGATAGAATCTCCCGACGAAAATGTAACCATTTATTATACGACTGACGGCTACCCACCGAGCGCGAGTTCGACTATATATACCGAACCGTTTACACTCACTTCTACGAGTGTCGTGAAAGCCATTGCCATCAGTGGTAACGACGATATTCCACCGAGTTTCGTAGATTTTCATACTTATTTTGTCAATGACGAACATAGCGTAAAAGTCATTTCAATTGCAGGAGATGAAGTGGACGATTTGTTAAATGGTGCAGGTTTTGGTGGTTATCCCGGTAGTGGTCCTGAAAATTTTCCCGGCTCATTAGAATTATTTGATGAAGACCAAGAGCGCGTAGCTGACGCTACAGGTGAAATGAATAAACACGGCAACGACTCATGGGCATACGCTCAACGCGGTATTGACTTCATTACACGTGACCAATTTGGTGATGATTATGCGGTAAAAAATGAGATTTTCGACATGTTCAACACCACCAATCGCGACAAATTCCAACGCCTGATTCTCAAAGCGGCTGCCAATGATAATTATTCCTTTGAACAAGGCGGCGCACATATTCGCGATGCCTATGTGCATACGCTTTCTCAATTGGCAGGTATGGAATTGGACGAGCGTTCTTACGAACCTTGCGTATTATATGTAAACGGCGATTACTGGGGAATGTATGAAATTCGGGAGAAAGTAGATGACAACGATTTTACCAAATATTATTATGACCAAGGACGCAGCGATATACAATTCATCAAAACATGGGGCGGTACTTGGGCTGAATACGGTGGCAACCAAGCTCTCAACGATTGGAATCAGCTCTACAATTTCATCATCAACAATGACATGACTGATGCCTCCAATTATGACCTCGTAGAAAAGCAATTAAATATTCAAAGCCTTGTCGATTACATGATAATCAACACACATGTTGTTTGCACCGATTGGCTCAATTATAACACTGCATGGTGGCGCGGACTGGACATGGAAGCCAACCCCGACGCCTTCAAATGGCGATATACCATGTGGGATTTGGATGCTACATTCGGGCATTATATCAACTATACCGGCGTTCCCGACGATTCACCTGATGCCGACCCCTGCGACAATGAATCTCCCACAATTGACGACCCCGAAGGACATACCGAAATGCTCACCTCATTGCTCGAAAATGAAACATTTTACGCTTTATACATTAACCGTTATGCAGATTTGAATAATACGTATTTCACCTGCGATTATATGATTGGTTTGTTGGAGGAAATGATAGAACGCATTGAGCCGGAAATGCCGCGCCAAATCGCGCGTTGGGGCGGTAGTATGAATGGTTGGATGAATAATGTACAGGAATTAAAAGATTTTATCAATACAAGATGCACTATTATCAATGATGGTATTGAAGATTGTTATGAGGTAGAAGGTCCCTATAATCTGACCGTTATCGTAGAACCGCCGGGCTCAGGTGATGTGCAGGTCAATACACTCGTTCCGCTCTCCTACCCTTACCAAGCCGATTACTTTGGTGGCGTACCTTTGAGCCTTGAAGCTATACCTGATGGCTTCAATACATTTATCAATTGGGAACCACTAAACTCAGCACTGACACCTAATAATACTGACCCTAATGTCGGTTTTGAAATGACAGAACTTGGCGATACGATTATAGCGTATTTTGAGGTATTTGAATGTCCGCCAATCAGTATTACACCGACGAATATCATGCCTGCCGGTTGTGCGGGTGGTGGTAGCGCAAGTGTCATTGTTATGGGTGGCGCAGGCGGACCTTATACCTATCTTTGGGATGAAAATGCAGGCGAACAAACCTCCCTCACAGCAGAAGATTTACCTGCCGGAGATTACAGCATTACAGTAACAGATATTGCGAGTTGTGAAGAAATTGCTACCGTTACTATTCCTGCCACGGGCGGTGCGCTGATGCTTGAAATTGCCACGTCGGATGCCCTTTGTGGTAGTCCAAATGGTCTTGCAGAGATAACGCCTACAAGCGGTACAGCCCCTTTCACTTATGAATGGAATGATGCTACGGTTCAGCCCATTTCTAATCCAAGTCTGCCGCCCGGCGATTATTCTGTCACCGTTACAGATGCAGCAGGTTGTAATGCAGTACAAAATATTACGATAGATAGTTCGGGTGAATTAGAGGTAGATATTGAGGAAAATGATATTACTTGTTTTGGTGATAATAATGGTATGGCGAATGTCATTACGCCCGGTGATTTTACTTATGAATGGAGCAATAATTCTACCAATGCATCTATTTCAAATCTCGCAGCAGGTACATATACGGTCACAGTCACCCAAAGTGGTTGCGAGACTATCGAAACCGTAGTGATTACTCAACCTAATCCTCTGGATTTGACACTTAATATCAATGAAAGTGCTTGCAGCAATAGCGGTTCGTCGGCTACGGCAGTTGGTTCCGGCGGCACAGCACCTTATAACTATACTTGGAGTACAAGTGACAACACTTCCACCGTCGGCGGACTAGATAATGGTACTTATTCCGTTACGATAGATGATGCGAATGGCTGTACAACTGCTCAAACTTTCACGATTAATGCAGAGAGTAATGCACCAAGTCTAATCACTTCGCAGAGCAATATCAGTTGCAATGGCAGCACGGATGGCTCGATAGATTTGAGCATCAATAATGGTACGCCGCCTTTCACGTATAGTTGGAATAATGGCGCGACCACTGAAGACCTCGACAATCTTCCACCAAGCAATTACACCATAGTCGTTACCGATGGGAATGGTTGTATTGCCGTCACCACTGTAACTATCAGCGAACCAAATGTAATGACGCTCCTACCGGAAAGTATGCCTTCCTCCGGCAACAATGGATGGGCAGCCGTCAATGTAAATGGCGGTACGCCACCTTACACCTACGAATGGAACGATGGACAAAGCACTCAAATTGCCACCGGACTCACTCCCGGCAATTACACCGTCATGGTAACGGATGCAAATGGCTGTACGACTTCGGGCAGCGTATCGGTGGATCAATTTACCAATGTCATCAACCTTGAACATCTCACTAATTTTGATATTTATCCGAATCCATCTGATGGTGAGTTTGTGATTGATGTCAAATTTGATATTTCGCAAAAAGCTGATATTTCGATTTTTAGTACGTTAGGACAACAAATTTATCAAAGTATAGGTAAGCAAAATCATTTTGTAGAATCGGTCAATATTCGACATGCAGCGGCAGGAACGTATTTTGTGCGAGTGCAGACGGAGAAAGGACAGGCGGTGAGGAAGATTGTTTTGAAAGAATAAGGTAGTGGTTCTTTATCTTTTTGGGAATGTAAAATGTAAAATAATAAATTTAAAATGTAAATCCCAATAGCTATCGGGATGTAGTACGTGTACAAAATATTTGCGTTTTTTTATTATTTAAAAAATTAAAAACCAATAAAATAAAAACGTATCGCGTTCTACCTTATTAAAAATTAAAATTAAAATATGAGCCTCTTAGTTTAGTCGAAACTCGTCTGCCATTTGCAAAATGTCAGCCGTGTTTCGAGGAGGAGAAACTCGCATTTTTATACATATTAAATAGTCAGATAGTGGCTTAGATTCAATAATTGGGGCTTTGGGCTTACCTAAAACACGGCTGACATTTTGCAAATGGCAGACGAGTTTTAGGTCTATTTGAGTCTGATTTTTTAACTCGTAAAATGTAAATCCCAATAGCTATCGGGATGTAGTACGTGTACAAAATATTTGCGTTTTTTTATTATTTAAAAAATTAAAAACCAATAAAATAAAAACGTATCGGGCTATCCGTCTAACTTTGCCGAACTCAAGTTGCGGGGCGCACTCGTCTGACGAAGGTTTTTGTGAAATGTAGTGATTTGTCTCATAAAATATTCGCACTGAATAAAGGGATTCGTCTGACGAGTATTCGCTTTGGGCAAAGTTAAATGGGTAGCC
>CALHBW010000470.1 GCA_937930625.1 uncultured Saprospiraceae bacterium
ATCACAGCCGTATTCGGCATTACAGGCGACTTGGTAGAATCCATGCTCAAACGCAGCGTCAACATCAAAGATTCCGGCAACCTCCTGCCCGGACACGGTGGCTTCCTCGACCGCTTCGATGCCTTTATTTTTGTCATTCCATTTGCGTATTTATATTTGATAACCGTAACGTAAAGCCTCCGGCTTGCGTTCGCGTATTATTTGTTTTTTCTCATTTAAAAATACCAAACATGCTATCCGTCTAACTTTGCCTAAGTACACCATCCAAAAAGTTTCTTAGCATTTTTTGAAATGTAAAATGTAAAATAATAAATGTAAAATGTAAAAGTGCTTATAGTACGCAGGTGAAATATTGTAATTATTTTACTATTTAAAAATTTTAAAATTAAATAAATGCGAGAAAAAAATGTTAATCTCGCGTCCTACACCTTTTCCATTTTAAATTTGATATTTTACATTTTACATTTATTCAAATTCATAAAGAAATTTAATGGACGGTGTACTTAGCGAATACTCGTCAGACGAATCCCTTTATTCAGTGCGAATATTTTATGAGACAAATCACTATATTTCATAAAAACCTTCGTCTGCCGAGTAAATCTCGCAAGCAAACTTAAACGGGGAGCCAAAAATACCAAACCAAATATTCTTAACAATTCATTAACACATATAATAATATCAATTTGAAAAATAATCCTAATAATTTCATTTACAACTAAATATCAACATACATGCTCCTATCCAACAACATGCTAATAAAACGTTAATCCAATTAAAACCTGTCACAATCCGCGAACAATTCACTCTACTTTTTCGTTTTTTGTTAGTTTTACAGAAATTTTCAATGAATGATTTCGTTGGAAATGATAACAATTTAAACAAAAATAACGTCAGCACGTCAGATACGTCAGCACGTCAGTACAATTATCATGTGGAAAATACATCGTGAAGGCATATTCATCGTAAGCGTTACCGTACTAACATTATTAGCGGTAAACGTGTTGGTGCACCAATACAACCCCAATAATGCAGATACCCAATGGACAGTAGGCATCTTGTCAGGCATACTATTTCTGACCGTTCTACAATTCTTCCGCAATCCGCGCCGCGAGATACAAATCTCCGACGACAACATCGTGTACGCACCTGCCGACGGCAAAGTCGTTGTGATAGAAGAAGCCCATGAATCCGAGTACTTTGAAGACAAACGTCTTCAAATCTCCATCTTCATGTCGCCCACCAATGTACACGTCAATCGCAATCCCATCGGCGGTATCGTCAACTACTTCAAATACCACCCCGGCAAATACCTCGTTGCGTGGCATCCAAAATCCTCCACCGAAAACGAACGCACGACCACCGTCATCACTAATGGCGATGTAGAAGTCATGCTTCGCCAAATCGCCGGAGCGATGGCAAAGCGTATTGTGAATTACGTCGAAGAAGGACAGAAAGTAGTGCAAGGTGCAGATATGGGCTTCATCAAATTTGGCTCGCGTGTCGATTTATTTCTTCCCCTCGATGCCAAAATCGAAGTCGATATGAACCAAAAAGTCAAAGGTAATCGTACAATTATTGCAAGACTCTAAACCTGTCGTCCGACGAATCCGCTCCATTAGAAAACAAATATTCGGATACCGATAATATTTCAAATAACCTTCGTCTGACGACTATAATATCTTGGAATTTGGGATTTGGAATTTGTTACTTTGTAACAGGCACGACATTTGAACCGTTAAACAATGTTAAAAAAAACCTGTTAATTTGTTTGTAACAGACAATTTAACTATTTTTGAATCTTAAAATAAAATCACTAACAAGAATAAAGTGCAAGGATTAGATTTGAGTTCCCGACATTAAATTAAACTTAAACTTATTCTTAAACTTAGACTTATTCAATTTTAATTATGAAAAAAATTCTTTTATTGTTAGCAGTATTCGCATTCGTAGGAACTACTGCTCAAGCACAATGCACCAAATCAGCTGCTTACACATCAAAGAAATCTTGCTCAAAATCAACTGCTGTAAAAGTAGCTGATGCTGAGAAAAAAACTTGTACAAAAGCAGCTGACGCTGCGATGGTGGGCAATCTCAACATCGTAAAGAAAGTAAATGACACAACAGGCGAAGTATCTTACGCACGCAAGAACACTTGTGCAGCTTCTGGCAAAGTATCTTACGAAGACGTAAAATACTGTTCAAAATCACAAGCATTCGTCAATGTAGCACCTGCTGATGCAGCCACTGCCATTACCGTAGCTAGTGCCGAGAAAAAAGTATGTAGCAAATCAGTTGCAGCTGCACTTACTGCCAATCCTGATGTAGAAAAGCGTACTTGTGCTGCTTCCGGCAAAGTATCTTACATGCAAAAGAAAACTTGCGCTGCTTCTGGCAAAGTATCTTACAACGAAGTGAAATACTGTGCTGATTCTAAGAAATTCGTCAACGCTGCACCTGCAAAGAAATCTTGCTCTGCTGCACAAAAAGCAGCTTGCACAAAAAGCAAAGCAGCTTGTACAAAAAGTGCATCTGCAAAAGGCGTTAGCTTAAGTGCTGATGGTGCGAAAAAGTCTTGCGCTAAAACTGGAAAAACTTGCACGAAAGGCAAGAAAGCATCAGCAAACGTACAACCTGTACAAAGCGACGTAAAAGTTATCAAAACTTCTAACCAATAAGGTTTGAATTGCGATAATAAACGTATAACGATTTTATAAATCGTACAGCCGATATGAAAATTTATTTTCATATCGGCTTTTTCATTTCCCAAAGCACAAAAAAAACACCCCTGCGAAACTCTGCGCCTTCAGCGTGAGATACTCCGTCCAATTTCTTCCTGTTCCCTAACGTGGCGAAGCCACTACCATTGTTTCATGGTTGAAATGAGTTTTTTGCGAAACAAAAAACCGTAATAACAATCGAACAATACAACAATTGAACAATGACAACTTTTGACTTGAAACTCAACTTTTGCCAGAATTATGCAAGAATTAAGAATGTAGATACTACACCTGTCACACTACTCTCTCGCTAAATTTGGCTTATACTTCGAATGTTGACCAACCCGTACTATTCGTTACTATCGACTCGGAACACGCTACCCAAAAAAAACTTTCATTTTTTTTCACTCAAAGTTTGCACAATCAAAATAACTGATTACCTTTGCCCCGCTTTCGGAGGAAACGCACGATATTTTTGACAAAAACAAATAACTTTTTTCAGGGTAAACGAACTTTTTTTTATTCAAAAATGTTCCTAAAACACCAAGTAAAAAATTATTTAAAAAAAACTTCCCTCAAATTTTCAAAAACAAAAAAATCGTCATACCTTTGCGACCCGCTTGAAAGAAAAGCGTAAAAACACAAAGATTAAATAAGGACTAAAGCCACAAATTTAAATCCGCATTAGCAGATGCGGGTTTAATTGACCTGGCAAACAAAGATAAGCTCGTTGGCATGAAGATGCTGGCATTATAGAGCAAAAAGTTCATTGACACAGCTGAAGATAGCAAACTTGATATTTAACGATGTTAAGTTTGGCTAATCTACTTTAACTTTAGTACGTTAAAAAATAATGATGGATGATAAAGGATG
>CALHBW010000471.1 GCA_937930625.1 uncultured Saprospiraceae bacterium
TCTTCGGAGAGGTAGTAGGAGAGGGGGATTTGCGCGTAAATTATCGCGATGAAACAAGCGAAAAAAAGCGTAAGTATTGGTTTCTTCATATCGTTTAATGTAAGGCGGACATTCTTGTCCGCAGTCAAGCAAAGCACGGACAGGAATGTCCGTGTTACGTCGTCAAATATACAACATGAAAATCCGAAAATCGAAATATTCTAAATTCGGATTAAATTTTTGTGATGTAAATTTTAGATAAGTCATTATTTTCCATTAAAATAGCTGCATGAAAAACTTCTTCTTGATACTCGCGGTAATTTTTATTTTTAAATCAAATTTGAATGCCCATAACGATACAGAGGCGTACACACCGCCCATAGATACTACCGAATTAAAGGTTTTATCATGGAATATCTACATGTTACCACCTTTGATTTTGTTTAACGGAAAACGCAAACGTGCCAATGCCATAGGACGGCTTTTGGCGGAGAGTGATTATGATGTGATAGTGTTTCAGGAGGCTTTTCATCATGGCGCAAGACGTAAGATAAAACGTTGGTTGAAAGAGACTTATACGTATCAATTTGGTCCGGCAAATATTCATTATGTATCGCTAAGAGCGAGTAGCGGGATTTGGATTTTGAGTAAAGTACCTATCAAAAAAGTGGAGACGATATGCTTTAAAGAGCGTTGGGGAATGGATAATCGGATGGCGCGAAAAGGGGCATTGATGATTGAAGGGGAAAAGAACGGACAGCCTTTCCAAATCATTGGTACACACCTCAATGCAGGTGGTCCGCCGGAAGTACGATTGAGTCAGGTACGTGCGATTCGGGATGAATTGATATTGCCTTATAAAAAAGAAAATGTGCCGCAGATTATTTGTGGAGATTTTAACATCAAAAAGGGAACGAATACTTATAATGAAATGATGAAAATACTGGAAGCAGAAGATGGCGAACTTCATGGTACACCCAACGCTACTTACGACCCTTCCAATGATATGAATAAAGGGGAACGCAAGCATATTATCGACTATATTTTCTATAAAAGTAATGGGAAAAGAACCGTTTCAACAATGAGAAAAGTACCGAAAATACAATATCAGTGGAGCAAAAAACACAAGGATTTAGCTGACCATAATCCGGTAGAAATCATGATTAAATGGTAGAATATTGGGCATGTTTAGAAAAGCAGTTGACACTTTAGATAAACAAAAAATAATGTATCCCGTTTACTAAATTTTTCGAGTTTAGTAAACGTAAGCATATCACCAAAGTTTGTAACTATCTAAATATCAGTGCCTTACTTACGTTTACTAAACTCTTTGAAGTTTAGTAAACGGATTTCTGAATATTGTTTTTCATTTTAAAATAGAATAAAAAAGTGTCAACTAATTTTCTGTGAAATTTAAACATGCCGAATATTGTTAATAATACATTAAACTAAATTTTTAGTTACGTTTACAGCCATAATAGTATTAATTTTAGGAAAAACTCATTATTCACACCAAATTCAAAACACATGAAAAATATATGCTTGCTCTTTATTTTACTCATTATCAGTGCATGTAAAAGTGACCATTCTAACAAATATGAATTGAAAAACTCTAGGGTTGCTACACAGCAAAAAAATACTACAAAACAAGACAATTTTCGCGCTGATTTCGCTTCAAATGCACAAGTAACTGTTGAGATAGAAAGAAAGACCATCAAAACAGCGAATATTCGATTTCAGGTCAAAGATTTAATCGAAAGCACTCAACGGATTGAGGCGATAGTTGACCAATACGATGGCTTTGTTTCGGGAATGAGCCAGAACAATTCCAACTATTCTATCAATAATGAAATGACGCTTCGAGTACCTGCCGAATCATTGGATAAATTTTTAAACGAAATTGAAAAAGAAGCCATTCACACGCACTATAAACGCATTCATGTACAGGATGTTACAGAGGAATTTGTGGACAAAACGAGCCGTTTGAATACCAAAAAAGAAGTGCGTGACCGTTATATTGCCATTTTACGAGATAAAGCAAAAACAGTAAAAGATGTATTGGATGCTGAAGAAAAAATCAGAGTGATTCAGGAAGAAATCGAGGCTATTGAAGGGAGATTGAAGTATTTGAACAACCAAACAACTTTGAGTACAGTCACGATTGATATGTACGAACAAATTGAGTACACAAAATCACCCGACACTTATGAAAAGTCGTTTTTCGCAAAAATAGCAGATGGATTTGTTAATGGTTGGAAACTCATTCAAGTGATAGCGGTGGGTTTGGTGAATATTTGGCCTATTGTATTGATAGCGTTGGCGGTATTTTTAGGGAGAAAAAGGATACTTGGTACATTGCGTAGAAAATCGGACGATGAA
Organism: uncultured Saprospiraceae bacterium; assembly: GCA_937930625.1. Classification (GTDB taxonomy): domain Bacteria; phylum Bacteroidota; class Bacteroidia; order Chitinophagales; family Saprospiraceae; genus JAHDEO01. The sequence goes on from CALHBW010000471.1 coordinate 2,359, forward strand.
TAAAACCATTTACTCATTTCATCATCTATTCATTTACTCATTTAATAACCCCCTCAATTCCCTGGTACTAAGGAAACCACCACGCAAACAATTGCTCAACACAATCACCGTCTTTTCCGAATAAGGCATACGGATAAAATACGACGTATAGCCTTTCCACCAGCCTGTATGATGAACGATTCGGTCACCGCTGCGTTGCGTATTGATGCGCCAGCCCATACCATAATTGTCGTGTGCATATAGGCGTCTGTGGGCGGGAGTGAAGGCGAGTTCTGTCGTTTCGGGGCAGAGGAGGGAATTATCGTAAAACGATTGGTCGAAGCGAAAAAGGTCTTCTACGCTGGCGTAAATACCCTTGTCACCAACTACACCATTATAATGCGAGTCGGATATTTTTCGACGGCGTTTGTCATGTCCGAGCGTGGTAGGTAGCGACTCAGCATCCTTTTGATAGACGAAAGCATCGTGCATCCCAAGCGGCTCGAAAATGTACTTTTTCATGAAGTCATTATATGTTTCACCACTTGCTCGTTCGACGATGGAAGCGAGTAACATATAATTGGTATTCACGTAGTTGTAGCGATAATTCGGGCGGTAGTAGCGGTTGGGTTCATGGATTTCCATGAGGCAAAGCACATCATCATTGGTGATGGTTTTGTGCCAATCTTTCCAATGCGTATCGCTGAAATAAAGATATTCCGGCAAGCCCGATTTTTGTATGAGCAAATGCTCAATCGTCACACCTTCGTAGGGGAAATTTGGTATAAATTTTTGAACAGAATCTTTTACGGAAAGAAAACCCCAATCTTGCAGCATCAAGACTGCTGTGGAAGTCATTGGTTTGGTAACGGAGGCAAGTTGAAAGGGCGTTTGAGTGGTCAACTCATCACGTTTGCCGCGAATATCACCGTAACCAAATGCGCCTTGATAAACAATTTCTCCCTTTTCGGCAAACAAAACAGCACCATTAAATACGCGTCTGTCATGTCGGCGTTGGAAGTAGCGTTCAATTTTTTTGCTGATGGCATCATCCACGATTTCTTCTTCTACCTCTACCACAGGCTCGAAGCCCTCCGTAATAGGACGGGGCGGCATGTAAATTGCTTTTTTTACAGAAAGAGAAACGGACAAAATAAAGAGCAAGCCTATTAAGGTAAAGCATCTTTTTATTTTGTCTATGTGTTTGATATATACCATCGTGTGCAGAAATAATCGGGACGCAAACTTCTTAAATTTTCTTATAAAATCAAAATCTGTTTTGTCCGATAAAAGTCAGTTTTACGGGTAATAGGTACTTTTTCTGTCAGGAAGGTGTCAATTTTTTATTATCATGGTTCTATTGTCAGATGGTTTCATTGTTATATTGTAGATAGTTTTGAGTTTTTTGCTGTGCGAAAAAAACATAAAAACATAAAACCATGAAGCAATAAAACGATGAAACCATGAAACCATATCAAGAAGGCGTTCCGACCAAACCAACTTTAATAGCACTCAATCCCTTTGCACCCATTTCAATTTCAAAAGTCACTTTGTCATTTTGCTTGAGCAAACCACCGTCTATATTATTGGCGTGTACAAATATACTTTCTCTTGATTCGCTGTCAATAATGAAACCATAACCTTTTTCTTCATTAAAAAACTTCACTTTGCCGCGTCGTTCTTCATTGATAGGTACATCGTAGCGTGAGGAGGCACCAAGTTGAATATCTTCGACCTTGATTTCTCTTTTTTTCGTTGGATCGGGAGGAGTAGAACTCAAATTGCCGTTTTCATCGACATAGGCGAGTTGTTCTTCAAAGGTTTTTTTGCCTTGTTCTGCTTTCTCCACTTTACGCATTTGGCGGCGCTCAAATTTTTCCTGCTTTTTTTTGCGGCGTTTTTTTTCTTTCTCTTTTTTATTGAATGATTGTTGCGATTTAGCCATAAACTGATTTAAAAGATGAACTGATGTGGATACATTTTGCGTCGAAACGCTATAATTGAATGTTTTCTTGGTCTGTATCGCACCAGAAAGATGAGTAAAAATTCTCTTGAAAGGAAGGACTATTGAAATAATTGAATAGACAACCTGAACAACAACCTTTTAGACAAGAAAGTTCCGCAAAGTTACTAAAAAACCTTTGGATTTAGCGATTTTCGATTTTTGATTTTTGAATGAACGAATTGTAGATTTTTGATTTTTGATTTTTGATTGATATTTTTTGTCACACAAAAAATATCATTTTATACGGGTAAAATATTGATTATTAATAATTTGTAAAATGAAAAAGATAATTTCGCGCAGCGAAATCACACGAATCAAAAATCGAAAATCAGAAATCAAAAATCACACAACTTTCCGGCAATAAATCCCGTCGTCCATGCTGCCTGAAAATTAAAACCACCTGTAATACCGTCGATGTCCATGACTTCTCCCGCAAAATAGAGGTTTGGACAGGCGCGACTTTGCATTGTTTTCATATCAATACTTTCAAGGCTTATGCCGCCGCAAGTGACAAACTCCTCTTTGAAAGTCGTCTTACCTTTGACGACATAGACATCATTGGCGAGGGTAGTGGTGAGTTTATTACGGGCTTTTTTCCCAAATTCATTCCAGCGTTTTTCGGCGGAGATTTCGCTGCGTTCGAGTAGGTAAAGCCACAGACGTTGTGGCAAGGAAAAAGGCTTTATACTCGACAACATTTTCTGCGGATGTTCGTCTGCGATGTCTTTCAAGGCAGTGATGATGGCATCTTGATTGGGTATATTTAGCCAATTGATTTGTGCCTTAAATTCGTAATTTTTTTCACTCAAAATTCGCGCGCCCAATGACGATAATTTCAAAATCGCCGGACCGCTCATCCCCCAATGCGTCACCAA
>CALHBW010000472.1 GCA_937930625.1 uncultured Saprospiraceae bacterium
CCTGTTTTATTATGACCCTAATCCACTGTTTATTGGTGTTACCAACGATTCATTTGGTTTGTTGAAATGCGGTGTATTCGAGAATGATTCCATTTATTGTGATTCGATACAGATTCAAATGAGCATTATCTATGAAGAACCTTGTGATTACACGGATATTGAAAAATACTGCTGTGTATCAACAACTTCGACCTTTCCTTGCGATGTGCTTGCGAATGATTTGGCTTTGCTGGATTCGATATTTCCTGCGCCTGATTTTACGGTAAGTAATTTGAGTATTAGCAATATTTTGATGTCGCCGGATAGTGGTATGGTCAGTATCAATGGTTCGATGGATAGCTTGATTTATGATGCAGATGGTTTTTCGGGGATTGATAGTTTGACGTATCAGACGGAGTTTACAGTAACGAATAATATCACAGGGCAGACGATAACTTTTTTGAGTTCGCCGCAGACGGTGTTTTTGTTGGCAGATGATGATTGTGAATTGACAACAACACCAATACCGCCGCAGATGGTGACAAATAGTACACTGTGTATTTCCTTGACGAATTATTTGTCGGTCAACTCTCAATTATTTGCTTTGTGTCCCGACAGTTTGGAGTGTACGAATGCCCCTTTGGATAATTACGAGTTTGCACCTCCGGTTTATGTTGATAATGATTTGACTTGTATAGAGATTGGTGAGGACTGTCCACCGAGTGTAAATATTATGATTTGTGAAACGGAATATCCCGGTGATTGTGTGGAAGTCGTGATTTTGTTGACATATCCTGATAAAGTTCCCACACTTTCCGAATGGGGTTTAATTATCCTTGCTTTGCTCATGCTTATCATCGGCACAGCAGCCATTAAAACTGAACAACAAGCAACTCTGGAATCATCATCATAACCACCAATAAAAGCCCTGTAATCCCTTTATTTTCAGAAACTTAAATCAATTACATATTCATTTATGCCTTGCCCGCCTTGCGCTGTGGGGTGGGTGAGGTATGTGTGTATGTGAACAAAGGCGATTGCCGAAAAGCCTGTAATAGAGTAGGTGAGATTAAATATTTAAAAGAAATGAAAAATACACATGTTTTTTTCTTGATAAAAATAATTTTATTATTCGTTTGTATATTTCCTTATCGACTTTCAGCAAACGAGTATAAACCCTCAGCTGAACCAGTTATTGTAACTTGTGCTGTGGTCGGAACGGCAGTAGCTGTAGTTGGTTTGGGGTATGTCCTTATAAAGGATTCTTATGATAATGTAGTAGCCGCAAAAGCCTCCGCAGGTGGACCAGAATGCAACACAGAAATAAATACATGCATAGATACAGGTATCAGCAGTGCTTGGTGTAGTACCGATGCTGAAAATAATTGCGGTTTTGCTAATGCCTTTGTTTTCGTCGACGAAGTCTGGTTTGGAAATGATAAGTTTAGTGTAAAGCCTTTTTGTCGTGCAAAACCCGGCGAAGGAAATTGGGCAAAATCAGAAGCATCAGGCACAATTGACGGAGTAGGTAAGATAGTAAAAGCTCAAGATAAATCCTTCTCCACAACTCCAGAGAATGACCTACAAATTAATATTAAATTCGATACTATTTTTGCTTCTGTCAGAGTCGGTTCAGATACGACAACATCTTTTAACTTTGACTATTATTGGAATGAAACATCCATTTTCTCTACAAACGTTCAAATAAATAGTGAAGGAGTACTTGAAACTATCGGTGATATTGATAATGAAGAGTTTGTCGTAAGCCTCTCGGAATCTGGGCTTTGGCAAATAGAATTATATGATTTTGAGCGGACAATTGATATTCCGATTGATGTAAGTCTTGATACTATAAATTTCACAAATGAACTTCAAATATCCACAAATATCAAAGACAACATTAATTGTACTTCGCCGGATGTTATTGCCACCACAGACGGTTCTGTATGCGAAGGAGAACCACTTACATTCACAGCTACATCTGACACAGGAGTAACTTACACTTGGCTTACCCCTGATGGTACAATAGTTTCAACCAATTCGACATATACTTTTACTCCGAGTTTAGCACAAAACGGAGAAATATATACCGTAATAGCTACTGGTGCCAATGGCTGTGAATCAACACCTTTTCCTGTGTTAGTGGAGGTAGAGAACTGTTCCATACAATGTACTGTAAGCCTTAATCACTTAAATGTAAGTTGCCCTTCTAATGCCGATGGTTACATAGAAGCCGAGTTTATTGCTACAGCACCAGGTAATTTCACTACCGAATTATATTTTAACGGTGTATCAGTTGGTACAAATACCTTTAACGTAGTTCCGCCTGATGTAGGCATTCCTATCACTATACCGATAGGTAATGAAATTCCACAGGGAGATTATTATTTGACCATCACAACCCCCACCGGATATATATGTGAAGCATCAGCTACTATTATGTCAACGGACTTCGAGCCACCCATCATTCAATGCCCTGACGACATCATCTTACAAGTCACCGACAATGACAACTCAATCGTCACTTGGGATTCCGTAGTAGCGACAGATAGTTGCTCAATCGTCACCATCTCCAGCACGCATAATTCGGGCGATAATTTTCTGATAGGTACAACTACCGTTAGCTTCACAGCTACAGATGATTCAGGTAATGAAGTCACTTGTTCATTTGATATAATCGTTATACAGAATACTGATACTTGTTTAGATACTTTGGAAATAACAACTTTGGACTTACCTATAGGTACTTACCAAGCTGATGACATAATAATATCCAATGCTACTATCACCAGTCTGAGTGGAGGCGGTGTTACTTATCAGGCTGGGGTTGGTATTACATTGGAAAGTGGTTTTGAGGCGAGTGGGGAAGTAGATTTTTCTACGGAAATTAAAATATGCGATTTGAGCGATATTCTAAGTGATGTTTGTGATTATAACATAAATGTAGATTTAGCTGCTGGAATTGCCCGTGTACATAATGAGGAATTAGAGAACCTTATGAACATTTACTTACAGGATACTAGTCAAATATTTCAAGATGTATTATACCTCTCTCAAACACCTGCGTATTGTTCCGATAATTGTTTGGGCAACTCACAACTAAATCAACTATTGTATGAATTAGAAAATTTTGATGCTGATTCAATAATACTTAGTTATTTAGGTGGCAACCCTTATTATTTAAACCTATATGATTCAGCAATAAATAATTCCAATAATTACCAAGATATACAGATTGCGATGATTACTCTTTATGATATCATGGCTCAAGACCCTTCATTATCTTGTGAAACATTACTATTATTTGACGTGATTACACAAACAACAATTACATCAGCAGATTTTTGGTTAAATAATCCCGTAGGTATTGATGTATTAGCCTTTGCCTCCCTTGACCCTGAGCCACCAGATTGGAAAGAAATTATTAAAACTGATGCTAAAGCTGCTGGGGTCGGAACAGTTGTAACAACTATAATTTGGGGGATATTTGGAGGCCCCGTCGCTTGGCCTGTAATTATAACAAGGTTAGGGTTAACGGCAGCCATAGCCTCTGGTCTGGAAATTAAACGTCAAATAGATTAGATATTATACTAATCTATTCAACAAAACACAAATTTCATCACATTTCTCAACTAACAAAATATCAATACCATGAAGTATTCAATCTTATCCCACAAAAAAACACCTCCTCTGTACACAAGGCGATTTACCGAAAAGCCAAAACAGAGTAGGTAGTCATTTTTAAATTGAAATATTTTGAAAACGAAAATTGTGATGCTCTTTTTGTTGGGGTATTCGGCTACTCATTATTAGGGCTACCCATCTAACGTTGGACAGTTTGATAGTCAGCGAGTTATAATCTCGCTATATACCAAGCGATTATAACAACTATGGACTATGGACTGGTAGCCATTATTAGTGAATGGCAATATTGTCATACCAAGCGTATGGTGATTAAGTAGCTTTTTTCAGAGAAAATAAAGGCATGTTTAATTTTGCCCAAAAAGTAGTTGACACTTTTGTGGTATAAAATGCACTAATGTGTCAGTGGAGCGTGAGCGTTTATGCTCACTCCATGAGCAAGTTCATTGAAAAAATCGTATAAATATAGTTGTTGTTTAG
>CALHBW010000473.1 GCA_937930625.1 uncultured Saprospiraceae bacterium
AATGAGTGTCAGAAAATGTCTTTGGTGTTTGAAAGAGGAAGGTGAGGTTACTTTTGAAAAAGAAGCTCATATAATTCCACAAAGTTTAAAAGCAAAACTTTTATCTGAAAATGAATGTGACGATTGCAATAAGTTCTTTGGGAATCAAAGTCCCCTTGATAAAGATAAAAAACCTGCAATTGATTTAGTTCTGAAGGAATCACTATTTGTATCAAGATATAGGCTCTTACAACCTTTATATGATGTTGATTATATGTATAAAAAATGGAGGTTTAGTTCAACCTACTTCGATATAAATAAGAAGACAAATACACTGAGAATCAAGCCGAGACTAAAATTGAAAAAAAGTTTTCAGCAAAAACTTGGAACGCAACTCAAAAGAGGGATGTACAAGATTTTCTTGGAAACTTATCATCTAAAAACAGGACAGGGGTTTAATTCACAGTTTGACTTTATGAGGGAATATGTGATACAACACCACATTTACAATACCAATCTTCCGCTTTTATACTTTCAAAATAATTTTATCGCTATATCTCCTAAAGAGTTTATTGTGAATCCTCAAATTATGTTTTGGGATGGAAAAGAAGATAATAGTTTTCAAATACCCGGCTTTTCGACCTTCAGTTTACTTGGACACATATTTGTAATTCCTCTAAATGAGGCTTGTAGCATAAATTACGATTTCTACTTTAACAACGCTAAAAAATCATTTAAAAACATAGAATACTTTACAGATATTGATTTAACATTGAGTTTTTTAAATGACAAAAAACCTATCCGAAAAAGACCAATAATTTATACGTAAATGACGCAGCTACAAATCATAAAATCAAAAATCCTCCCCATTCTCCATAAGCACGACATCAAACGTGTGGTTGATATTGCAAATCTCTTTTTTTTCCCTTATTTTCATCAAAAAAATAACAAGATATGATAGTAACGACAAATTTTCAGACCATTGCAGAAATCAAGGAAGCCTATCCTGATGTATGGGTTTTATTGGCAAATCCAGTCTTTGAGAAAGGGCAGGTTCGGGGTGGAATTGTATTACATTGTGCCGAAGACAAAAGAGATTTGATTGAAGCTAAACAAAATTTGGATATTGAGCAATATGAAAAGATAACATGGACATATACAGGTGTTTATCCGAAAGAAAAAAAATTATGGGCGGGTATTCACCAACGAGTAAAACCAACATAAATGCAAAAATTTTATTTTGACAGAACAGATGAGGATAGTCTGATATTGGTGGAAGCAGAGATAAATGGAATGCCTATCTCTATGGCTCTGGACACCGGCGCATCACACACTACCATAGATGAGACAACCCTGATGCTCGCAGGTGTATCAACCAGCAGCAGTGACCAAACGGTAGACATAGAAACAGCCAAAGGGATCATTGAAGCCAAACTTACCAAACTAAAAACCTTTAAAAGCCTTGATAAAGAAATGAATGACTTTGAGGTACAAACTTACGATTTCATTGCGGCAGGTATTCTAAGTCAATACAATGGATTAATTGGTTTGGACTTTCTTCAGAATACTCACTTTTGTATTGATTTACAGGAAAACAGCATATCATTTCCTGAATAGACGACAGCACATCACGTAAATATCAGAGAAATAAATGACACAATTACAAACCATAAAATCAAAAATTCTCCCCATACTCCACAAACACGACATCAAACGTGCGGGGATATTCGGCTCTATGGCTAGGGGTAATGTCACGCCTGATAGTGATGTAGATATTCTCGTAGAGTTGGGTACGCCGATAAGTCTGTTGGATTTTGTGGGGATTAAATTGGAGTTGGAAGATATATTGGAGAAGAAAGTGGATTTAGTTGAATATCAGGCACTTAAAGACGGGTTGAAAGAGAATATTTTGAACGAAGAAATCCGTATTTATGGTTAATAAGATTTATTCTTGGGTTATTTTAGCTTGGTTGATTTGTTCTAATACATCCTTTAATTCATCTACTATTTGCAGTGGCGGTTCTCCTTCAAGCCCCTTATTCGCCAATTCTTCTGCCCCTTCATATTGATTAGAAAGAAAAGCCAAATTAGCCGCACTTCTCAATAAAATAGACCGCGAAGGTTCTTCTCCTAATTTTTCAATATACAAAAACGCCGCTTCCTTTTCCTTTTCAAAAGCTAATTTATAATACCCCATACCTTATCCGGCTCTGATTTTTTGGCTATCAGTGCTAAATCGGTCAAGCGCATGGCTTCTCTGTGTAATTCTTTGACAGTCATTATACCTTTTCAAAAATAAGCAATAAAAGTCGTAAATGCTATAAAAAATCATTTTTAAGGCTCTCAATTCCTACATCACCCATTAATTTCCGTATTTTTGCACCACACCATTTAAATTTAAATTATAAAAAATCATTATGTTAGACCAATTCAAAGGCATGCAGGAAGACATGCAGAAAAAACTTGACGGTATCATGGTCAGTGGCGAAGCTGGTGGCGGCAGAGTCAAAATACTTGCCAATGCCAATCAGGTCGTTGCAAGCGTTACAATAGTAGATAGCTTGCTCGCACCAGAAAATGCCGAAGAACTCGAAGACCTGCTCATCACCGCTTTTAATCGCGTGACCGAAGAGGCAAAAATCAAGGCAGGCGAAGAAGCAAAGAATGCCATGTCGAGCATCTTACCTCCGGGCATGGAATTGCCGGGGCTTTTCGGATAAGAAGCCTTTTCCATTATCGCATTGTAGCATTATAACATTGTAGCATTATTATGACACAACATGCTTGGTTTGACTCGCCGATAGGCTTGCTGAAAATCACGGGAAGTGTGTCGGAAGGAGTCACCGAAATCAAATATTATCGGGAATTGCCGCCTCATGCCGTGCGCGGTAATGTTCCGCCTTGTCTCGACGAATGTTTCGCACAATTGGAAGAATATTTCATGAAAAAGCGGACATTTTTTACCGTGAAAACGACCTTTCGCGGCACAGATTTTCAGCGTGACGTTTGGCGGGAATTATTAGAAATTCCCTACGGACAAACGACTTCTTACCTGAAAATTGCCATGAAAATTGGCGACAGAAAAGCCGTCCGTGCGGTAGGTGGCGCGTGTAATCAAAATCCAATTCCGATTATCGCGCCTTGTCATCGTGTGATTGGAATTAGTGGCGATTTGATTGGCTATAATGGCGGTATCGAAATCAAAAAAGACCTTTTAATGCTCGAAAATCCAATGTCTTTTGGTAAGCAAGTGAGTTTGTTTTGAATCACGAGTTGTGGAGTTGTGGAGTTGACGAATTGATGAATCGACGAGTTGATGAATTTTATTTTTTTGCTTCGCAAAAAAATCACAATTGAACAAATTTACTTTGCAATCACGCCATTTTTCGCACGAATTTTATCTAAAAATTCTCTCACTGAAGTAAAAGAAACCACTCTATCTTTGAAGAAAACAATCGCTTGTTTGACCTCTTGCTCTGTGGCTTGCATGTGATTGAGAATATTGGTGAGGTGCATTTTCATATGCCCTTGCTGAATACCCGTTGTAACGAGCGAACGCACCGCCGCAAAATTCTGCGCCAAGCCCACCACTACAACAATCCGCATCAATTCCTGTGCGCCCGGACTGCCAAGCATTTCAAGCGAACGTTTCGCAAGCGGGTGTAGCGTCGTCAATCCACCCACCGTACCTACTGCAATCGGGAAATCCATCCAAAAGCGAAATACGCCATTTTCAGTACTGACATTCGATAGGCTGCGATATTGCCCATCGCGTGCGGCGTAGGTGTGTCCGCAAGATTCAATGGCACGAAAATCATTGCCCGTCGCAATCGCGACTGCATCTATTCCATTGAGAATACCTTTATTATGAGTCGTGGCACGATGTACATCGAGTTGTGCAATGCGGATGGCTTTTTCAAATTTATAGGCAAATTCTTGGGCATTACAATCGCCGATTTGTCCCAATTCTTCAATCGGACAACTTACCTCTGCACGTACCAAACACTCCGGCGTATAATTCGACAAAATCGCCATGATAATGGTCAGATTTTTTTCTTTTCCCGTAAATTCGGGGTGTTCAAGGACAAATTGTTGGAGTATTTTAGCAAAGGCTTCGAGGACAGAATTGATGAAATTCGCACCCATCGAATCGCAAGTTTCAAAATCGACTTTGAGTTGGTAGTAATCCGCTTCGAGGTGCGTCATATCCAGCAGCGAAATATCCAATACACCACCACCTCTGCGCTCCATATTCCGCGTGATGTCTTTCGTTCCCTCAATTAGCGCATTTTTTATTTCGGAAAAAAACAAACGCAATTTTTCCGCATCACCATTCCATGTAAAGTGTACTTGACCAACTTTCTTCGTACCAATAATTTCGGCTTTGAAACCACCGCGCTGCATCCAAAATTTGGCACCACTTGAAGCAGCAGCGACCACCGAACTTTCCTCAATCACCATCGGCACACAATAGGATTTCCCATTGATAACAAAATTGGGCGCAACACCAAAAGGCATATAATAATTGCTCAAAGTATTCTCACTAAAATCATCGAATACCTTTTGCGTTTTATCTTCTTCGTGCCAAAAACTCATCAATTCGCGCATCACATCTTCCGGATTCTTGAAGAAGTTTTCAGCGACCCAACGCAGTTTTTTTCGCTTGGAAAGTTTGGAAAATCCTGATTTCATGTTTATCAATTTTGAATGAGTGAATGTTGAATGAGTGAATATGTCCAATGAATGAATTTTAAATGAATGAATGAATGAATCATAGGGAATTGGTTGATTCATTCACTCAAAATTCATTCACTCATTCATTCAAAAACATTCACTCATTCAAAATTCACTCATTCACTCATTTTATTTTAAGTAAAGCATTCGCCAATTCGATACCCTGCACCTGTGCATCTACGTACTCATGGAGCGTTTCATAGTCTTCGCGGGCATGGCGTAGGAAGGCGGATGCTTGTCCGTAAATGGATTGACAAGCCAATTTATTAATTAAATAGTAACCATCCAAAAAATTCTGTATTCCTCCTGAAATAATTACTTGTTGGCATTGGGCTTTTTCACCCAATTCTTCCAAGATTTGATTGCTCATGTGCGTCATTTCTTCGGCATTATGACCAACATTTGCCAACTGCCCATAAATACTTTGCTTGGTTTCGTCGCTGCGTAGGAGTTCTACTTTTGCAAAATTTGTACCGCCATTGGCAGCAAAATCTATGGCAGCAAGAGGCAATTGAAACAAGGCTTTGAGGCTCTGGTAGCCCATCCCTTGCCCTACTTCTTTTACGATAATCGGATGGTCAAAGTTGTCTATTAGACGTTTTATTGTGTCAATGGGTGCATGTTCAAATCTGTCGCCTTCGGGTTGTAGCCATTCTTGTAATGGATTGACGTGGATGATGAGTCCGTCGGCAGCGAGTTTGTCCATCATTTCACGGATGATATAGACCTGATTGCGCGTGATAAGTTGCTCTATCTGCGCGATACCGAGATTGGCAAAAAGTGGCAAGTCGTCACCAATGATTTTTCGGACATCAAAATCGGCTAATGTATCATTCGTATAGAGCAGCGAACGACAAGACCCCAAGCCCATTCCCATACCAAAATCACGACATGCACGCGCAAGGTTGTGATTGATGGTGCGGGCGAGTTGGGTGCCTCCGGTCATGCTGGATACCCACATGGGTACGCGCATGGTTTTTCCCAAAAATTCAAAAGACGGATAAGAACCACGTTGCGGATGCCCTGCCATAAGTGGTTCGTAATAAAAGCGTTGGTCGAGTGTTCCGTTGGCTATTTGCGACTGAAATGCCAACTCTATGTGGTCGCGCTTTCGCGCAACGGCATTGGTGTCGTTGGCTTCCATGTCGCGTAGGAGCGACTCGTCTTTTGTTTGCATCCCCATTTGTATAGCTATCGTTTCCACAAAGGTACGTATTTAAGTGCAATTCAAAGTGTACTGACGTGTTGATGTGTGTATTACAAATTGCATAAGTAAGTGGTTTTCACGCGGAGAGCGCAGAGTACGCAGAGGGCTGATAATCAAAACCTCTGCGTACTCCGCGTTCTCTGCGTGAGATAGTTTGTGCAATTTATTATACACACCTTGTTGATGTACTGACGTAGAATTTGCGTTGAAAAATTTGAGAGGAAACAAGTAGGAAAGGAAATGGTTTAGCGGGTTACGAGTTGCGGGTTGCGGGTTAATTGGTGATTGGTTTTTTCGCAATTATAATGAATCACGAAAAAACCAATCATTAATCAGTGATTACTAATCACTAATTACCAATTTACCCGTAGCGGTTTTGGTATCGCTTTGGAGATGGTAGAGATAGACTCCGGCTGCGAGTTCGTCGCGTGTGATGGTATGTTGGTTGCCGCGCAGGTTTTCGTAAGTACGAATGGCACGTCCTGTAGCATCTGTTATGCTTAGTGTAAATATTTCGTTGGTTGTATTTGGGAAGGTGAGTATGGCGTCGCCTTTAGTCGGGTTGGGACTGATATTCGCCTCTATAAGAGTAAGCGGATTGGATACGCCTGTCACCATTATACATTCGCCGCCGATTGCGGTGGTTGTTTGCTCATAATCCTGATTGACGACAGATTTGATGGATGCAATACAAATTTCATCGTTCGTAATATTACTATAATAAATACGGCAAAGCGGCTGCTCAATGGAAGATTTGAAAATAAGTGAGTCTTGATAAGAAATACCAATCACCATATCGCCACCGGGAACTGTATTTGGCGTGATAGGGTACATGGCAGGTTCTACAAGGTTTTCTACGGTCATAATTTCGATGCCACTCATTGTGAATTGATAAGCATTGATAGCGTTATCAGGATTTACGACATCAATATCAATATATTGTTCTGCAAAATTGATGTCGTTGATACTCAAGGTAACAAGGTCGTTGGGATTGGTGAGTCCCGTCGGGAAATTGCAGTGGTCGTGGGCATTGGTTTCGGGGTGAACGTGTGCTGCACCATAGTTGAGACAGCTTGCCATTAGAGCGGCATCATATACACTAATTTCGCCATCAGCATTGAGGTCATTGCAAGAGCTTGCTATGATGTCGTTGCCAAGTATTTGGGTAATATAATCATGGGCATCTTCCATTGCTTGTACGCCATCAGCGTTCAAATCTCCCATGAGTACGGTGCCATTGCACTCGCCTGTGCAATCGGGTTGGGCAGCGCCATAGATTTCTCCTGCACAATCTTCAAAAGGTTCGCAGGTTTCTACCAATTCAAAATTGCGTGAGCCGTTGGCTTCTGTGTATATGTTGATACAAGCCTGCGCCCAGTTGTTGGAAAGGTTAGTTTCATAATTTCCGAGAAAATCCGGCGAATTATCCCAATTGACGCGATTGACGAGGGTGTATGTACCATCTTCGATATTGGTGATGTCTATCCATTGACAGTCAAGGTAGGAATCATAAATATCGCCACAGCCGGCTGTGACTCCCATGTAGTTGCAACTGAATTGGAACATCCCGCCTCCGTTACATTCGAGGTCGATGACACAGAATCCGTTTTTGAGTTCATTGAGTGCTTCTGCGGCATTTTCATCGTATAATACATATTCGGCATAGCCTTCGTAGTGTAGATGCTCGTGGCAATTTTCATAATTGAATTGGGGGTTGTCCGGGCTGGCTTCTCCGATTAAAAAGTCTATTTCACCTACATTTCTGAAGTGGGTGGTAAATCGCAGGATTTGGCGCATACCATAGCCTTCTATGCAGCCTTCTTCGATGAAGCAGTCACCCGGGTTGATTTGAATGGAATCCATTCTAAGGCTGTTTTGCATGACATTTTCAAGGATTGCTAAATCAGGTCCGGGACAGCCTTCTTCACCATTATAGATACACGAGCCATCGTCTTCGGTGGCAAGTGGGCTATAATTGCAGGCTTCGGGGTCAGTACATCCGGTTACAGGACCTACATAGGAAAGTTCCCAGTCGATACTTCCCATGTTGTCGCAGTCATTAGCTGTATCACCAATACGGATGTAGTAAACATATGGTGGTCCCATAGGGACTTCAAGGACAGCTGCTGCACCACATTCGGGGTTGTTATCGTTGTAATATATTGTTCCGACATTACTTTCTTGTGGAGTGGTACCACAATTGTCGTATATCCAGATTTTGGTGTTGCAGTTATTCAGTCCACAGGTAGATATGCTGTATATGCCTGCTTGTGTGGGTGTGAATGTGTACCAATAATCCGTTGTACCGGTGGTGTAAGTGCCTTCAGTAACGGGGATGCCGGTGGTACAGACTGTTCCCGGTGGACAGTTGAAAGCAAAGGATTCATTGTTGTCAAATTCACCGCCGGATCCGATTACGTTGCCATCAAGGATGACTTTGTACCCTCCATCTCCATAATTACAGCAAATACCGTCACCATAAGAATCTCTGATGGTAAAGGAGACACAAGCGTCTTGTGGTATGCAAAATTCGTGTACGTAGGTGCTGTCAACAGAATTGGGGTAAGTTCCCCAATTAACAGAATAGTAGGTGACATTGGTGTTGTTATCTACGACTTCCCAATAGGTTTCGTTTCCGTAACTGTCAGTCGTCAAGTTAACAGTGACAGCGAGTTCATCGTCTGCACAGTTGACTTGGGCAAAAGATGTGGCAAAAAAACCTGTAACAAACAGAATAGCTAAGTATAAGTTTTTCATAATCAATGGTTAATTGATAATGGTCAATAGCTAATGGTCAATGGTTAATTGGGACAGTAATTAACCTACATTAACAATTAATCATATCAATCATTTGTAAAATGATTTTATTTTCAAGAAAAATACAATATAGTATATGCTAAATTAAGGAATTAATTTAGTAGTTATGTGAGAATGATAATGGTTTCTGATTATTTAGACTCTAAGATAGTCTTAAAAAGTGAATTGTAAGCGAATTATCAAGTAATTTAACATCGGATGACAGACAAATTACACATCTTTTAATGTAAATTCTATGGAAGTGCCTTCTCCTAATTCAGAAGAGACCCAGATACTTCCGCCATGCAATTCAACAATTTTCTTGCTCATTGCAAGTCCAATACCTACCCCTTCTTTATCTTCTTTATTCAATTTGTGGTACAATAAAAAGATTTTTTCAAAATACCCTTCTTCTATACCAATACCATTATCCGACACGGTGAACAGATATTCACCCTCATTTCGTTTTACTGTAATGTCAACAATAGGCGGTTGGCTGTGATTATAACGAATAGCATTATGGATTAAGCGATAGAATAATTCTTTGAAATGTTGTTTTTGTCCTAGTACTGTAGGCAATTCTTGGATGTTGACAATTGCTTTTTTAGCTTCTATAATATCTTCAAGGTCTCTAACAGCATGTTTGGCAACTTCATTAAGGTTAACGTTTTTGGGGGCTTTATCTTTAATTCCCAGTACGACATACCGGAGAAGTTCGTCCAACAAATCTCCCATACGATGTGTCGCGTCCATAATGAACTCAAAGTACTCACTGACTTCCTCTTCTTCGGTTTTGTTGTATTTCCTTTTAAGTAGTGATGTAAAACTACCAATCGTACGTAGCGGCTCTTTGAGGTCATGGGCGATGACTTTGGCATATTGGCGAATATCATCGCCTACTGCTGCCATTGAACGAGCCTGTGTTTTGTAAAAGTTAAGTTCCTTTTCTTTTTGTTCAATGAGTTCTTGAAGTTTTTCCTGTTGTTCTTTTTCTACAATAGCAATACTGAGGGCTTCGGTTTTTTTGAGTAATGTATTAGCTGCTTCGTAATCATCTTTTGACTCATAATATGCGATTTTATCTCGCATAATATGCAGTTCTAATAACTCAAAATTATAATCGCGGGCTTCTTCTAATGCACCCGAATTGATTTCCAGCGCTTTTTCGTAGTTTCCTTGCTTGGAGTAAGTATTTGCTATTTTTTTGGTAATCAGTACCAAATTAAATTTGAAGTCATGAGTGCTTGCTATTTCTTCTGCATGTTCGTAGGTCGCTTGTGCCTCTTTGTAATAGTCGAGTTCGAAGAGTACGTCCGCAGAGCGCATAGCTGCAATTGTAGCAAAATAAGGGTCGGGGTATAAGTAATGGACTTTCAAGGCTTTAGAGTAGAAATTTAAGGCTAATCCATGTTTTTCTTTTGCGAAATTGATGTCTCCGATAACTATCAAATTTTGGATGATTTGGGCATAGTTTTCTTGTTTGAGATTGTAACTATAGGCTTTATCAATGTATTCAAGTGCTATTTCGTAGTCTCCTTTTTCTTTATAAATTTCTGCTAGCTTGCAATATGCTTCGAAGCAAAAACGAACATCGTCTATTCGTAGTACCTTAAAGTAGTAATCCAGTGCTTTTTCGTAGTTTGTTTGTTGGATACTAAGTTCTCCTATTCTGGTCTGAAAGCGAGCTATGAATTCGGGGTTATTTATTACGTCACTAATATACAGTCCTTGTGCATAGTACATTTGTGCTTTACGGTAGTTACCTAGTTTATAATGATGAAACCCTGTAGCATGAATATATTTCAACTCGGTAATTTTATCATTATCCCGAATAGCACGCGTAATCCCCCAATCTGCTATCTTAAAAAAGTCTTTATTACTCAAAGACTTTTTGGCATAGAGCATATTAGCCACCTCAATGGCTTCATAACCGATATATCGATTAAAAGCCTCTTTTATATCAGAAGTGAACAAGTTGTACTTAAGATTAAAGTCCTTGTCGTATATCATTCTGGAGGAGATTAAATATTCTTTGTGCCTTTGTTTACAAAGGCTTTTACAACTATATTAGATTGATGTTTGACGTAAATCAGGGTTTAAGTAACGAGTAAAAACTCCTGCTTTAAAGTAAAAAAAACTAAGCACAAATATTGCCTAATATTTTGATTTTTCGCAAGCGTTTCAAGTTTTATTACACGAATCTATCTAAAATATTCTGTTAAACAAAATTTAAATATGATGTTTTATAAATCAATGTGTTCGCCAATTTTGAATTTTGAATGATAAAAAACATTTAATTTATTAATTTTTAATTGTCAATAAAAAACAAAGTGAAATTTAAATTTATGGTAGTGCCTATAAATGTAATGCCCTTACTTGCCTTGCATTTTGGAAATGCAAGGCAAGTTGCCCAACTTTCAGCATTACATTTGCAGGACTACCAAATTTATTTGTCATTCAAAATTCAACGAAGGCATTGATAAATTAACCAAAAAACGGCTATCTCATCAGGAGATAGCCGTTTAGTTTATTTTCTAAAAACTACATCCTCATTAAAGAGGTTGATATGTAATTCCTCTCTTAATTCAGTAATTCATATATCCCTGCTATTCCCTGTCCGCCGCCTACGCAAGCCGTTACCATACCATACTTTTGATTGCGGCGGCGCATTTCATTGAACAATTGTGTGGATAATTTTGCACCGGTACATCCAAGTGGATGTCCTAATGCAATTGCACCACCATTAGGATTGACAATCTCAGGATTCAATCCTGCCTCGCGAATCACTGCCAATGATTGTGCGGCAAAGGCTTCGTTTAGCTCTATTTGCTCTATGTCATTTAGCTTTAAGTCAGCCTGCTTGAGTGCTTTTGGAATGGCTGCACACGGACCGATACCCATATAAAGCGGTTCGACACCTGCTACAGAACACGAGACTAAGCGGGCAATCGGCTCAAGATTTAATTCCTTGACCATGCGCTCACTCATCACAAGTACGAAGGCTGCTCCGTCAGACATTTGAGAAGAGTTGCCCGCCGTCACGCTACCTCCTTGTGCAAATACAGGGCGCAATTTTGCCAAGCCTTCCGCAGTAGTTCCGCGTCTTACACCTTCATCTTGGCTGACGGTGTATTCGCGTTCCTTTCGTTGATTATCTTCAAAATAGACCTCTTTAACATCTACAGGTACAATTTCATCTTTGAAGAAACCTTTATCTATGGCATTTGCAGCTTTTACATGCGAATTGTATGAAAATTCATCTTGGTCTTCGCGCGAAACTTTGTATTTGTGCGACACCTGTTCGGCGGTAATTCCCATTCCT
>CALHBW010000474.1 GCA_937930625.1 uncultured Saprospiraceae bacterium
CGATAGGATTTTCGAATACTTGCTTTAAGACGTTTACCAAAGTGTATGCGATAGACCGACATGATACCATCATAGATAATTTTATCTTTGTACGGAAGCAGCAGTGCCTTCACTCTCACAGGTAATTGTTCGCGATAAAAAAAGTCTTCAAAGGGTTGTGTAAGCCCATGCACTCCATAGGCGACATCTTGACTGTCGTGAAAAAATATTGTATGTTTTTTCATATATGCCATGATAAAGAAATCGCCATGTACAAAATCCCGAAATTTGGCAGCTATTTCAATATCTTCCGTATTCAGATTATTGATATTTTCTTCGGCATGTCGGCTGACCAAATCAGGATTATCAACAATCTGTTCACGAATTTTCATTACTTTTTCTTCTTCCTTATATTCGGTAAAAGCCTCTAACGAAAAATTCTTGGGATATATTCCCATTTGAAGCCCTACATAATGTAGCAAAGAGTCGTTTATTCGGCTTTGTTGTTCGTGTTCTTCAAAACTTATTATAGCACTCATTTATTTGATTTTCAGTAAATTAAGCAGATTAAATCAACTCACACTTCCCCGCCCGCAGGTCTTTTTCTACGCGTTTGAAGGAGACCCGTTCCCGCACTTTGCCGCCGGGGTATCGCACAGAGACTTTGGTATTGCGCCCAAAATCTTTGTAGGGGTCTTCATTGACATAAGGTTGGCTTGCAAAAAGTGATTGACGCTTTTGGGAAGCGGCGCGATTCAGTGCATTGAGTTGTTGCATCTGCATAAATCTATTTTTGTCATCTTCGTCGGTCAAATCAAAACCCTGCTCCTGTGCGCTCATTACCATAGACTTTGCCATGCCCCAGTTGCTTGGGTCTTTTGAGGCGGCAAGTGTTTCTTTGTCCATTCCTTTCAGCGTATCACTGATAGCTTTTCCGTTTCCTGCCGGAATGTGTCCGTTTTCCTCCAAAAACTCAAAAAAGACAGCCAGTAAAGAAGCCACACTCCCGAAAAATTCATCATCGGCACTTACTTTGCGCGGCAAAATATCCAGACACATTTCTTTCGCATCTTCGGGCGTGCAGTCGTATAATCCCAGCCCCAGATAGCCTTCGAGATAATTGATAAACACTTCAATGGCAAAATCGGTATTTTCTTTCTGCGTCTCATTGAGTTGTTCAAAAAACGGACTTTTAGAAAACAGTCTAAACCACTCGTCGCGCATACTATCTTCTACCGACGCCATATCACCCGTCAGTTGTGCAAAACGCAAATCATATGCTTTCGCAGCCGCATGGTATTCTTCCTCCGTATCCCGTCTTTCGATGGGTGTCAGGTCTGACCTTCCGAATCTATACGTATAATGGTCATAGCCTTTTTCATCACATTCAATCAGATAAGTATCTGAAATGCTATTGAGCGTTTCGGCATCAAAAGTAATTTCGACAGTATCGTGTTCGGGATTTATCTCTGTAATTTTTCCTGCCCAATTGTTCACCGTTTCGCCTGTTTCAATGACCATTCCCTCATTGACTTTGACGTAATGCCCGACTTTGAAATCCGGCTTTTCGCTTTTTCCAAATTTCAGTATTTTCATATGTTTTTATATTTAAGTACATGGACAGAATTATCTTTAATTTATAACGGCTTCTTTTTTCCCTGTTTTTCCTTAAAAAATTCTTACGTAGCGTGGGCTATGCGCGGATTTTGTAAGAAAAAACAGAAAAAAAATAACCTCGTTCTAATTTTAAACCTAATTCTGTCCATGTACTTACCGGATATTGGATATTAGGAAATTAGTATCTACATTCTTAACTCTTGCGCGTTTTTGGCAAAAGATGAGCAAATGAGTAGATGAATAAATGAGTAAATTTAAAATGAAATAATGTTTTAATGAATCAATGAACTCAAGCGTAAAAACATCTACTCATTTTATCATTTACTCATCTACTCATTATGGCAGTGGCTTCGCCACCTTAGATATTAGGAAATTTCCCAGTTACCTAATTTCCAAAATCCTTATATTTTAAAATAATGTACCCAAGTTTTAGTTTCGTCATCTAGTATTTCTTCCACTTGTTGCCTGACCTCTTTCGGTGTTTTGCCGGATGCGATAATCGTGTCATCTACAATGGCAAAATGACGTTTTTTGACTTCAATTTTTTTAAGGGTTTTCTTTCGGCTTCGGGCGTGTATTTTGCCACATTCACGGTAATAAAGTGGCAACAAATCCGGGTTTCTGCCTATCATATCGTCAATTTCATATTCATAATACGACCTGTTTTTTGCATTTTTCATGTAGAAAATAAGCAATTCTTCATCTTTCTCCTGTTTGCTTTTTTCTTCAGCTTGGAAAGGTAAGTTGGTGATTACACCATACTTAGTTTTCGCCTCTTGACAACTCCGCCGGATGGAGGCACTCATATTGCCGCCAAAATGTATTCGATAACCTTGTAATACACCATCATAAATGATTTTATCTTTGAACGGAAGCAGCAAAGCCTCTACCCTTACCGGCAGATTTTTGGGATGATAAAAGACTTCAAAGGGGTCGCCGAGTGCATGTACACCATACACCAAATTGGTATCGCTCAAAAATAGCGTATGTTTTTTCAAATACGAAATAATAAAAAATTCGCCAAACACAAAATCTTTGAATCCGGCAGCTATCTCAAGGTCTTCATCGCTCAAATTATTGATATTTGCCTTGACGTGTTGTGCAATCAAATCAGGATTTTCGACAATCCGGCTGCGAATTTCCAATTTTTTCTCCATATCTACACCAATCGAAAGCGCATCGGTAGGTGTGCCTCTTGGATAAATACCCGTTTCAATTCCGGTAAAATGAAGTAAAGAAGTAATAATACGGTGTTGTTGTTCAAATTCTTGTAAATTTAATGTTGCACTCATCTCGTGATTTTTATAATTTATGTGTCCACAAAAATAAAGATTTTTAATAATTCACCGACAATTTTGTAGTTTTAGTCTAATTAAATCATCCATTTACGCTACATTATATATCTTCGTGTTTTTTATGAGTTGATGAGTTGATGAGTTGACGTACTATCGCATTACATCATTTAAGCATTATCGCATTGTAGCATTGAACAGATACGATACCATAGAATCCGCCCCCGCGCCTCCTTTAAAGGGCTTGTTTGACAGAATATATCAATTCATGTCGAATAGAGTCGTGTATCACAGCCTATTTTGGATGTTCTACATCCTGTTTATGGTGCTGCTGCGTGGATGGGAAGATGGGTATATGTTCATTTTCACGAATGAATTGATTAAGAGTTTTTTCTATGGAATTGCGGTATATTTCAACATTTACTACCTGATTCCCAACTACCTGTCACAAACGAAATTTGTCACATACAGTCTCTTACTCCTCCTTTTGGTGGTGATAGTGACGCCACTTTCGACAATATGTTTGTATTTTAGGTTTATGAATTATCCCGAAATACAACAAAACGTGATTGATGCCCAACCGGAACTGTTCCTGATGACATTCATCATTTTGGGCATATCTACTATCCTGAAAATCATTACTGATTGGATACGCCACCAAACGGTCAAACGCGAACTCGAAAGACAAACGATGCG
>CALHBW010000475.1 GCA_937930625.1 uncultured Saprospiraceae bacterium
GTCCACGCTTCGGGCGCAACTCGAATTAGGAGAACATCGCTTCCTCACTGTACACAAACAAGTCATAGACGGGAGCAGCATGTGCCTGATGATGCACTTTGCGAATGCCTTGCCGAGCTTCGGATATTACGCGCTCAATGCACCTTCGAGTATCGACCTCAAACATCCTAAAGCACTCATTAACAGAAAATTGAGCATTGACACTCAAAACCAAAAACGACTAAAAGGCACAATGGTCAAAACCTCCATTTTGCAAGGTATTTTTCGGATAGATACCAAATTGGATGCCGACCAAATCGCAGATATGATAGAAATGCTCGGTGACCGCTATATGCAGAACGAAGAGCTACAAGTACGCTATATCAATGCCGACAATTCGTGTTATCGCTATGAGGAACGCGGAATTGATGCAATGAGTACCTTGTTTCGGAGTAGCGGGGCGGGGAGTATTTTTAGTAGCAAGCGAATTGGGCAAAAGCGACAGTTTGTGTTGGGTTTGCAATGTCAGAATGTACGGCATCGAATGGGTTTTTACTATATTTCATTAGGAAATTTTGCGGATAATAAGGCAATGGAAAACCTGATGCTGAAAAGTCTGCAAGCAAAGGACGAAACGAGCGAAAAATCGGCTTCGGGTGTACGTCCACAATTGCAGGGTTCTTTCTTTTTTCCGACAAATATTCAGGCAGATGCTTTTGTGGATTTTTTGGAAAATTTTTCTAAAACTTTCTTTCCCGACGACTTCCTCGCCTTGCGCGTAAATCGCACGAATGGTGAAAAACACTTTCTGTATGATGAGGAATATTCGGAACTCAGGGCTTGGATTCAAAAAGAAGAACATGAGGTGATTTATTTGAATAAAAAAACAAAAACAGGGTGTAGTATCAGTGTTCATTTGCAATTCAAACATAAAGATAATACCGCGCCAAATGGTTATTATTCGATTGTTACGGAGAATGATAAAAGTAATTTGGCAGTACGCACATTCATTCAAGAAAATTTAAGGAAAAATGTACAACAAACTCCTGATAATGAACAAGATAATTTATTTTCCGAAAACAAAAAAAACGAAAAGAACGCGATAATTGAGCCTGCGTCAAATGAGGAATTTACCATAAATCCTATCTTTAAAAATACGAATTTCACTACACAGAAAAAGTGTTTTATTCGCCTGTCGAATGATGATGAAATGTTATTTGATGCCTTATGCGAAGTATTAAATTCGGTCAATTTGGAGGGCGTAAAATCGAAGGGCTTAGAAAGCGTAAAAGTCTTGGACAGGCTTTGGCAGGAAATTAATGAGTCCGAATTGCTCATTTTGGATATTAGCGAAAAAAATACAACGGCATTTTACGAATTAGGATTAGCACATACGCTCGGAAAAGAAGTCATTTTATTAGTACAAGATGCGCGGGAATTGCCTTTTGATTTTAAGAAATTTAAACACATTATCTACGAAAAAAATGAGAACGGAATGGAACGATTGAAAGCGGAATTGGAAGCGTACCTGACGTAACACGGACATTCCTGTCCGTGTGCCTCGCAGACGGGCAGGAATGTCCGTGTTACGTTAAGTTACATTTTTTTAAGTAAAATGTAACTCCTTCATTGCTACAATGATGAAATGATACAAGTCATAGCACGGACAAAAATATCCGTCTTACCTTGACAATGAAACATTTACACCATATCTACGTTCAAAATAATATAAACCATAAATTTGAACATTATGGCAGTAAAAATTATCATCGGTATTATCCTTTCCATCAACTTCCTCTTGATCTTGCGCCTGGATGCAGAATTGCGGAATAGTGACACGCACATGGAATGAATGCGCTTAACATTAACTTAATATAAAAACGCATTTTAAGTAAAGTAAAAAACGCATTTTCGCAACTGTAAGAATTTACTAACACCTATACTCATTTATAATAATGGATGTAACAATGATGGCAATGTGGCTAGGCTTTATACTCGCAGCCTATTCAGTTGTCGGTAACGATGTTATTCAAACCCTGGGAACATTCCTCGCCTCCAATGAAAAACGACCTTGGTACGTATTGTGGTTGTTTGCAGCTTCGATTTTGGTGGCTACCCTCGTCTATGGTTGGTATGCCAATAGCGGCGATGTTTCTTATGAAAGATTGCTTGGCGATGGCGGTTTTGCAGACCCAAAATACAAAGACCCGCGTGATATTTCGGGTTTTGGTTGGGTGTATGTGTTGCCGCCTTTAGTCTTGATGGTCATTACGCGCGTAGGGATTCCGGTGAGTACTTCCTTCATGATTTTGACGTTTTTTAATCCCAAAAACCTATATGATATGGTCGTAAAATCCATGTCAGGGTATTTGGTGGCATTTGTGGTGGCGATTATTTTGTATATTTTCATCACAAAAGCGATGGAAAAACGCTTCGCCAATACCGAAATGACTGACAAGGAACGTACACGCTGGACGATTGCACAATGGGCATCGACGGGCTTCTTGTGGACGCAGTGGTTGGCACAGGATTTTGCAAATATATATGTGTATCTGCCACGCAAAGTTGATGGACAGACACTCGTCATTTCACTTGGTATTTTGCTGGCTATGCTTGCCTATATTTTCTATTCAAAAGGCGGTGCTATTCAGTCGATTGTAAAGGCAAAATCCAATACTTCCGATATTCGCTCGGCTACGTTTATTGACCTTTCTTTTGCTGTCGTCTTGTTGTTTTTCAAAGAATTAAACAACATTCCGATGAGTACAACTTGGGTCTTTTTAGGCTTATTGGCAGGACGCGAAATCGCGCTGAATTACAACCTATCCAAGACCGTATCAAAAGCGACACTTGGCGATTTAGGGCGAGATTTGGCAAAGGTATTCTTTGGTTTGGCAGTTAGCGTCGGCTTGGTATTCTTGATTAAATTTTTGACAGCTTAAAAATTTGGTTCTTTGACAATTTTTGCAAAAAAGCAAGCGAAATAGAACACGGATTTAACGGATGATACAGATTATGCGGATTTTTTTTCGTTTTATTTAAAATAAATATAATTATAAATTGTTTTGATTTGATTTTTAAATGATTTTAAATAAAATTTTAATTAAATTAAAAATATTTTAAAAAAATCTGTGTCATCCGCATAATCCGTCAAATCTGTGTTCTATTACGTTTTGCAAAAATTGTCAAAGAACCAAAAATTTTAATTTTCGAAATTGACCATTTACGGGTTCGTGATGTAGAGCAAATTCATGAATTTGCTCTACATCACGTAAAACGCTGATTTTCCGAAGAAAATAATCATTCAATTTATCGTTAAACCAACAAATGGTCAATTCCATTAATTTTTAGATTTGCAAACAAGGTGTAAAACCACTATTTTTGCAGCCTTACAGTTAAGTATTTAAGCAAAAAGTAATTAGTTCATGTTGAACTTGCGCTTGATACTTGAACTTGTGCTTAAAAGATGAACGTTTACCGCGACCTCGCTGCTTTACCGAATTTCCGAAATACAGTTGTCACAATAGGCTCATACGATGGTGTACATAGTGGTCATCAAACGATATTGGCACAGGTCAATGACTTGGCACAAAGTATTGGCGGAGAGAGTGTGTTGGTGACGTTTCATCCGCATCCGCGATTGGTACTTAATCCCGATAATGCTTCGATAAAATTAATCACAACGATTGATGAAAAAATAGATTTGCTGGCGAAATATGCTGTAAATCACCTCGTTATTGCACCTTTCACAAAGGCATTTTCCCGGCAAACTCCTGACGAATATATTCAGCATTTTTTAGTGGATAAAATTCATCCGAAAAAAATCGTTATCGGCTACGACCACCGTTTTGGCAATCGTCGGGCGGGGAATATCGAGTACTTGCGTAAGTTTGAACAGCAATTCGATTATGAAGTACAAGAGATTGAAAAACAGGCGGTTGACGACATCGTGGTGAGTTCCACTAAGATACGAAACAGCATTTTAACCGGTGATATTCAGACGGCTACCGCTTTACTCAATCACCCGTTTACAGTAAGCGGCAAGGTGATGCGCGGCAAACAAATCGGTAGAACTATCGGCTTTCCTACGGCGAATGTGGCGGTCGAAAATCCACATAAAATCATTCCTGCAGATGGCGTGTATGCTGCTCGTATTTTTTACGATAATAAAACATACACTTCTATGCTCTACATCGGTCATTCGCTGGATAATGAATACAAAACACTCGAAGTGAATATTTTTGATTTTGATGAAAATATTTACGACAAACACCTTACAGTAGAATTTGTGGCGCGGGTGCGTGGCGATATACGTTTTGGTGGTGTAGAAGCTCTGAAAACTCAACTTGCTGAAGATAAACGAAACGTCATGCAACTTTTTGAGAAAAAGTAAATTCCAAATTCCAAGCACCAAATCCCAATAAAAATATCGGACATGATTTGGTACTTGTTTTTTGGAATTTGGAATTTGGAATTTATGCCTAAGATAGCAGTTGTCATTCTTAATTTTAATGGAAAACACCATCTGGAAAATTTC
>CALHBW010000476.1 GCA_937930625.1 uncultured Saprospiraceae bacterium
CGTGTACAAGAGATTGAAAATCCGGAGCTTGCAGCAGAACGCGCCCGACAATATTACCGCGAATTGGGCTACAGCGAAGATTGGATAGCCAAGCGTATGCAATCCATAGAAATACGCGGAAAACTGACCGATGAATGGCAAAAACGCAATGTAAAAGAGGGTTTGGAATACGCGATTTTGACCGCAGAAATCTCTCGCGCTACCTTCGGACTCACGCCTTCCGAGTACAAAGAAGTCAAAGACCTCAAACGCGAAAATCTACGCGACCACATGACAGATTTGGAACTGATATTCACGATGCTCGGCGAAGCCACCACCAAAAATGAAGCCGTAGAAAACGATGCACAAGGCTTTGAAGAAAATAAAGATGCTGCAGTAAAAGGCGGCACCGCAGCCGGAAAAGCCCTTGACGCCTACGAAAAAGAAACCAATAAAAAAGTAGTCACAGAGAAGAATTTTAAACACCAAATTTCGGAAGCAAAACGAAAGAAACAACTGAAAAATAAATCCAAATAAGTACAATCCGTAAATAATTCATTCCTTATCATCTGTTTGTTTACTTCATAACAAATACTTTATTTACATTTGGTGAAATTTATATTTTGCCCCGTATAGATATTAAAACAGTAAATAATTCGAGTTGTAAATAAATAGCCAAGAGTTTCACGCTTATTGAACAAACTCGCAACTCGGTAACTCGTAACTCGCAACTCAATTTACATGAGAATATTAGTCATTGGAGGCACCGGAACGATTGGTAAAACGATTGTCAAACATTTTGCAGCAGACCACGAAGTGCTGGTTGCCGGACGACGCTCAAAAGACTACAAAGTCGATATTGCAGACACCAAATCCATCAAAGCCCTTTTTAAGAAAACGGGCAAACTGGATGCCATTATTTGCGCTGCAGGTGAGGCAAAATGGGCACCTTTCAAGGAGCTTTCCGAGGCGGATTATCACATTGGGTTGCGTAGCAAATTGATGGGGCAGGTCAATGTAGTCAGAATAGGTCGCAAACGCCTCCGACGCAAAGGCTCGATTACGCTCACGACGGGCATACTCGCCGACGACCCCGTTTATCAGACCGCAAGCGCGGCGATGGTCAATGGCGGTATTCACAGTTTCGTGCAAGCCGTAGCATTGGAAATGAAAAAGGGCATCCGGGTAAATGTCGTTTCTTCGGGCGTCGTCATGGATGCTTATCACAAATACGAAAGCTATTTTCCCGGACATCCGCCCATTCCGATGGATAAAATGATGCTCGGCTACGTTCGCAGCGTAGAAGGCAAAGGAACGGGGGAGATTATTCGGATTTATTCGTGAAACGAATAAATATTAAAATGTAAAATGTAAAATAATAAATGTAAAATGTAAAAGTTGTAGGACGCGAGACCAACGTGTTTCTTTTGTATTTATTTGATTTCAAATTTATTAAAAATAATAAAAATAAATATTTCGCATACGTACTACAAGCACTTTTACATTTTACATTTATTATTTTACATTTTACATTTCACAGTTTTTATAAACTTGAAATGGAAAATATTCTAATAATAGGTGGTGGTTTGATGGGCAGTTCTGTGGCTTGGCAACTCTCTGATGCCGGCGAAAAAGTTGTGCTGATTGAGCAGCAGGGCGAACATTATACAAGCGGTTCGAGCTATGGTGATGCGCGGATTTCGCGGAGTTTGGGACCGAAAAAGGATGTTTTTTCTTTTGTGCATAATCGAACGGTGGAAGAAGTCGGCAAATTAATTCGGTTTTTGAACGCCAATTCGCCTAAGAAAAAACATAAGATGGAGGATGTTTACACCACTTCGCCTGTCTCCTATCTTTACCATAAAAGTCAGTACGAAGATGTCCGTAAATTGAGGTTTAAAAAGCAAAGACGCGACTATCGCAGCGGGTCGGGAGATTCGGCGTTTCGGAAGTTTGGGATGACGCTGCCCGATGATTATATTTTGGTGAGAGAATACCGCAAACACTCAGGTACGCTCAATCCGCGCGTGCTGATTCAGAAACTTCGCTTGGGCATAGAAAAGAAAGGCAGCCAAATAAAATATAACCGAAAAGCCACCCATCTGACCAAAAAACAAGGCTTTTATGAGGTCGAAATTTTGAATACCAAAACCAATAAAAGTAAAGTCATTCGCGCTAAAAAAGTCATCGTGGCGGCAGGTGCTTATACGGTTGGGGTGTTGGCAGAAATCGCGCCGTATTTCAAGAAATTGATTACGCCGAAAAGGGTGTCTTTGTCTTATTTTAAAATTAGCGAAAAACGCTGGCAGCAACTCTCAAAAACCGAAATACAACGCATTCTCGACGCCTTACCGATGTTTTATCAAGATGGTAAAATGTATTTTTCTATGATTGAAAAAATAGAAAAAAGCGGTTCGCCCGTATTCAAAGTCGGCGGACATATGATGCGTAGAAATATCATTGATTTGGATAGTATTTGGGAAGAAAAACCACGCAAAAAAGAGGTCAAATGGGCAAAAAAGCAGTTTAGAAAACACCTTGAAATGCTCGAAATCTACATTAAAAAGAAAGACATCGAATATGTAGAAGGCTACAACTGCGTCTATGCCGTTTCCAATACAAAAATCCCTTTTGTGACTCATATTTTCGACCAAGATGGTGTGCTTGATAAGGACATTATTGTGGTCAGTGGCATGTCGGGTGTGGGGGCAAAAGGTTGTTTGGGCTACGGCGTATTGGCGGCTGATTTGTTGTTGGGTAAGGGCGAGACTAATGCGACTTATCGTAAGGCGGTGCGGGCGTTTGGGAATCCGTTGGTTCGGTTATATACGAAGCGGAAAAAAGCTAATAGGTTGTTTTAAATTAGTTATGAGAAAGGGTTTTAATGGGGGTACAAATTGTACCCATGTAGCATAAAAGTCAAAAAGAGATATTTCAATAACTTCCTACGAAATTAACCGCAATTTGCTCAAATAACTCGCGGAGTTCGGCAGCAATTTCGTTGGGAGGAAAACCAAGTAAGCCCTGTGAAACCATTTTTTCTGCTTCACGGTATAGCCCTGCATTCAATGCCAATGCCCCCGCACTTCTGAATAAAACCGAGCGTGTAGGTTCGTTGTTTTCGTTAATCGGAATCAACAAAGCAGCTTGACTTTCTAATTCGTAAGCCTCACGGAAATATTGCTTGGCTTCTTCATCTCCTTTCTTTTGTAAAGAAAATGCTTTATCTGCCAATTCCATTGCTTTGCTGTGTAATGGTCTTACATTTTTCATCTTTTAATTATGTCAGCTTGCGGGGTTCCAAAATCAACAACAATCACATAAACAGGAAGTTGTGTGCTATCTGATTGTTGGGTTTGTCTTTGTTTCTGTCTAATTTTTGACCGATAACGTGTATCGTTTTTATTGATTTGTCCACTAATTTCCAACCTTGCCGCATATTGTAAAGGGAGTAAGGACATTTCTTCTGATAGCCAATAATCAATACCAGTTCCTTTTGCTGCTCGTTCAATTATCTTGTAAGGCGTATATTTTTTAATGAGTAAAACGGCGATACCTTCTGCTCCTTTTTCGGTGGCTTCCTGAATATCTCTCCACGTCCTCTCCAATTTATTCGTCATTTCTCCTTGCCATTCTAATAAAACACGCTCATCTTCCACACCCCTCAAATTAAAAACAAGACTACTTTCATGTTCGTTAAAATTCAGACAAACCAAACTCGCGTCATACCGTTCTTCACTCCAATTTCTTGTGAGGTCAGGCACGTACTCTTTGATACCTTCTAATTTAATAACTTTCAAGTGTTTTAGGTTTTGATTTGATGACCTGGATATTTATCCAAATATACAATTTTTTCTGAAATTTGCCAAACTCCCAAAAAACACCTAACTTCACAAAAAGTACAATATGAAAAGGCGCACATTCATACACCATTCCGGCAAGCTGCTCATCGGCTTTGGGCTGTTGGATGCCCTTGCTTGCCAATCGACCAACAAACCTACCGACCTGACTATGCTTGATTTATCGAAAGCAACTTCCGGGAATACGATGTACAAATTAGAAGAAATGACCATTACCCAACTCCAAAAAGGGTTTCAAAATGGCAGTTTTACTATCAGCGAAATCGTACAAATGTATCTCAACAGAATTGAGGACATCGACCAAAACGGTCCTACGCTCAATTCCATTATTCAGGTTAATCCTGATGCTTTGGACATTGCAAAGCAATTGGAAGAAGAACTTAAAGAGGGTAAATCGCGGGGTGCATTGCATGGCGTACCTATCATTTTGAAGGATAATATTGACACCAAAGACCAAATGAATACAACGGCAGGTTCGCGTGCATTAGAAGGTTCTAAACCATTGCAGGACAGCCAAGTAGCGACGAAATTGCGCGAAGCAGGCGCGATTATTCTTGCCAAAGCCAACCTCAGCGAATGGGCAAATTTCCGTGCGAATATCTCCTCAAGCGGTTGGAGTGGTGTAGGTGGACAAACCAAAAATCCGTACAAACTTGACCGCAATCCCTGCGGGTCGAGTGCGGGTTCGGGTGTGGCGGTTTCTGCCAATTTGTGTATGCTTGCTATCGGAACTGAAACCAATGGTTCTATCGTCTGCCCCTCAAATAATAATGGTATCGTAGGCATCAAACCAACGGTGGGTTTGGTCAGCAGGTCGGGCATTATCCCGATTTCGGTGACGCAAGATACGGCAGGTCCGATGGCGCGTACTGTGCGCGACGCTGCCTTGTGCCTCGGCGCACTCACAGGTGTGGACGAACGCGACGCAGCCACCAATAAAAGTGCCGGAAAAGCCCTAAACGATTACACCCAATTTTTGAAAAAAGACGGCTTGAAAGGCAAAAAAATCGGCTTATGGACGGGCTGCATGGGCTTTCATTTCAAGGTCGATGAAATGGTACGCGAAGCAGTAAAAGTCATGGAAGCGCAAGGGGCAGAAATCATTGAAATTGATAAAATTATAACCGAAAATGTCGGTCAGGAATCCTTCAACGTCTTGCTCTACGAATTTAAAGACGGATTGAATAAATATTTTGATTCGCTTGGTGCAAATGCGCCCGTGAAATCATTGGAAGAATTAATTGAATTCAACAAGAAAGACGACATCGAATTAAAATATTTTGACCAAGACCTCCTAGAAAAATCACAAGCACTCGGCGACCTCAATTCTCCCGAATACAAAGAATCGCTCAAAAAAATGTTGACTGCTTATCGTGAAAACGGCATTGATAAAGTAATGAATGACAACAACTTAGACGCCATCATCGCCCCCACAGGCGCACCCGCTTGGAAAACTGACTTGGTGATTGGCGATAATTACATTGGCAGCAGTTCCTCTCCTGCGGCACGTTCGGGTTATCCAAATATTACTGTCCCAATGGGCTTTATCAATGAACTTCCGGTGAATATTTCGATATTCGGCAGGGCATGGAGTGAAGGGGATTTATTGGAAGTAGCGTATGCCTATGAGCAAGTGACTAAGCATCGTAGAACGCCGAAATTTTTGGAGTAATTGCCCCATATTCCGACAAATTTTCATCACAAAAGCACAGGGTTTAAACCCCTGTGCTTTTGTGATAAAAATTTGTCGGAGGATAAACACCAAAATAACTGTTTATAACATCAATATCAATATAGAACTATTCAAATTCAATAAGATGAAAAAACAAATACTTTCCCTTCTCGTCCTCTGCTTCTTGGCATACCAATCGTTTGCCATTGATGCGAGTGTAAAATACGCCACATTCAAAGGCATCGAACAAGAAAACTACATCGAAATCTATGTCCATGTCAAAGGCAAGTCTGTAACCTTTGCACGTTTGGATGAACCGGAAGAATTTTACCAGGCGGCTGTTGACCTCAAAATCAATTTTTTACAAAACAAAGAAATTATCAATACAGAAAATTATACGATGAAAAGCCCCAAAATAAAAACAGCAACACCAAGCGGTATTGCGCTGATAGACGTACTGCGATTGCCCCTACCAAATGGCGAATACACCCTTGAAGTGGAAATGACCGACCAAAATAATTCCGAAAACAACTCCACCTTGAAAGCTGCTGTCAACATGAACTATGAGAATGGTATCGAAATTTCAGACGTACAATTATTGGGAGGATATGAAGCTACAGAAGAAGAAAATCAATACGTCAAACATGGCTACCTGCTTCGTCCTTACACCTTTGATGTATATCCGAGCTTTGTAGATAAATTGACTTTCTATGCGGAAATATACGGAACAGATGTGGAACAGCAAGATAGATTTTTGGTGCGCTACTACATTCAAAATGAAGGTGGAAAAGGCGAGCCAATTACAGGTACAATGGGTTTCAAAAAACGCGAAGCTGCACCTGTGAACGTCATTTTGGCACAAATAGATATTTCAAAATTACCGGAAGGCGAATACGAACTGGTCGTAGAAGTGCGCGATGCCGCCAATGAATTATTGCGAAGCAAAGCCTTAAAATTGAGCCGTAGTTATCCTTTTCAGGATTCGGAAATTCAGGATTTTGAGGAAATGGATATTATAGGTACATTTGTTGAAACCCTTGATAAAGAGCGTGTTAATACAGCAGTACGTGCTATTGCACCACTCTTGGTGAAGGATGAAAATTATGTATTAAATCAAATGTTGCGTAAAAAAGACGATTTGAAAAAACGCAAATTTTTGTACTATTTTTGGCTGCGCGAAAACGAAATTGACCCCGAAGAGCCTTACGAGGAATACATGGTATTGGTCGATAGGGTCGATAAAATGTTTACTAATGCAATGGGCAAAGGCTACCGCACCGACAGAGGACGCATCTATCTCAAATATGGCGCACCGCAAGATGTCCTCAGTCAACAAAGCGAACCAAGCGCACCGCCTTACGAGGTTTGGTTTTATAATAGAACCCTTGATAATCAGTCGAATGTAAAGTTTGTGTTCTACAACCCAAGCCTTGCTAATGGCGATTACGAACTGCTCCATTCCACTGCACGAGGCGAAGTCAATAACCCACAATGGAAAAGAATATTATACAGCAATATCCCCACGACGGGGCGAGATGCACTTGATGGCACAGGCACACCCTCGCATTACGGAGGGCAAGTGGATAGAGTTTTTGGAGAATGGTAATGGGATTTTTGATTCAGTGATTTTTGATTTTTGATTGAATAGGTATTACACTTTTTTTCCTTGAATAAAAACCTGTTCCACCAAATTACTCCCGAATGAATAAGGAAGCTGTGCAAGCGAAGATATTTTTTTGGTAATAAAAAAATTAGCCGATTTACCGCGTGTGATGCTGCCCATATCTTGTTGACAATCAATGGCAAATGCGCCATTCAACGTAGCAGCATTAATCGCCTCTTCAGGTATCATTCGCATCTTGACACAGGCTAATGAAACGACAAACGACATCTTACCCGATGGCGACGAACCCGGATTATAATCAGTAGCCAAAGCAATTGGAATATCAGCATCCATCAATTTCCGGACGGGTGGATAGTGGTCATTCAGGAAAAATGGTGCGGAAGGCAGGAGTGTTGCAATCGTATTTGGTGCAGCTTGTAAAGCGGCAATTTCTTCCTCATTCACCACTTCGAGGTGGTCAACAGAGAGGGCATTATGCCGAATCGCAGCTTGTATGCCGCCCATACAATTGAATTGATTCGTATGAATTTTCGGACGTAAACCATATTTCAATCCAGTCTCAATAATACGCTCTGTTTCTTGGGGGGTAAAAGCTACTTTTTCGCAAAATACATCGCAGTAATCCGCCAAACCTTCATCGGCAATACGCGGTATCATTTCATTGATAATCAGGTCAATATAGCCGTTTCGGTTCTCTTTAAATTCAGGTGGAAGCGCGTGTGCGCCCAAGAAAGTTGCTTTAATCGTCGCATCGGTCATCCCTTTTAATTGGCGGATAACACGAAGCATCTTTAACTCACTTTCGAGCGTGAGTCCGTAGCCGCTTTTTATCTCTATCGCGCCTGTACCTTGCCGGATGACTTCTTGCAGACGGGCGTAAGCATCTTCCAATAACACTTCTTCGGGCGTATCGCGCAAGCGTCGGGCAGAGTTGAGAATACCACCACCGCGTTGGGCAATTTCCTGATAAGTCAAGCCCTTGATTCTATCCACAAATTCGCCTTCACGAGTAGCCGCAAATACTAAATGTGTATGAGAATCGCACCAGCATGGAAAGACCATTTTTCCGCTGGCATCTATCGTTTCATCGGCATTGGTGGGGCAGTCTTTCATTTCGCCAAAATCACTGATTTTTCCATTTTCTATTAAAAAAAACGCATTATCAATGGTGGGCAATTCAGCCATTTCTTTGCCACGCAAGGGAGCGTCAATGTGGTCGCGGGTTTGCGCGAGGGTCTTTATATTTTTGATTAATAGACTACTCATATCTTGTAAAAAGTTAGCAAAAGACGAAAGTAGGATTTTTACTAATTTTTTTGCAAGATATGAGTAGTTATTACTGCCGTTATTCGTGTACTCGTTATTCGTTTTACATTTTTTTGATAATGAGTAACTTATAAAACGAATAACGAATACACGAATAACGAGCCACCTTACAGCGTTCTGGATAAATCAACCACAAAATAATCGGTGTTTGGTGTTGAAATTTGATATTGAAAATCAGCGGCGTCCGCACGAGATATGAACCCTCCGACAACGACTTTATAAATCGCCCGACCATGCAAGGTATGTGTACTGACCATCACATGGCGACTAAGCTCGTGTTCCAATTGCTCTACGGTGCGGAGGGCATTGTCATATTGAGCATACGCGCCGATTTGCACACCATAGTCGGTATGAGGAGAAGTATGCTTGACCTGAAATCCGAAGGAGTCACTATTCCTTCTCACTCCTGTATCAACGGGACGTGGAGGAGCAGTTGGCAGAGGAGTATAAGCCACTGTCTGTGCGGCTGGAGGTGGAACGGGCGGTGCAATTTGGGCAATTGGAGGCGACGAAGGCGGAATTGCGGGTGCCGGATGCAAATAAGATTCAGTACCCGTTCGGTTGTAAGGAAGATTGTGTTCGGTCAGAATGTCGAACATACGCATACCGCCAATGGATTCTTCGTATTTGGCAACCGGCTCGCCCTGTGCGTTGAATACCATGATGGTCGGCAATACGCTAATATCGTATTTTTCCTTCCAAACATAACCGTCAAAACTTTCTACGTTTATCTTGACGGGGACATAATTTTCTTGGATGTAACCAACCACCTGTGGGTCGGCAAAAGTAATTTCATCCATCATTCTACAGGAGTAGCAACGCTCCGTCATAAATTCGACGATATACAATTTGCCTTCTCTTCCTGCCTGTCTTTTAGCTTCATTGAGGTCACTTTGAAAATTTACTGTTTCGCCGAAGGCAAATAGCCCAACGGAACATAACATAATTGAGATAAATAGACTTTGCTTTTTCATGTGAATTTTAATACATTGTTGGTTTTTGCTTAGTTTGTTCGTTGCTAAATTATACGGAGTAAATGTTTTTTTTGTTGGAAAAAAAATAATTAGTATAATTTAATTTTTAATTATGATATTGTTTTTGTTGGTAAATATTTTATTATGAATAAAATACGAATTAATATAAATATTATTTTAAATAATTTCATTTATGAATAACAAGCTACTCTATATAACGGAAAATATTTTTGGGCTACCCATTTAACTTTGTCTAAAGCGAATACTCGTCAGACGAATCCCTTTATTCAATCCGAATATTTTATGAGATAAATCACTACATTTCACAAAACCTTCGTCAGACGAGTAGTATTCCGCAAGCAAACTTAGACGGATAGCCTATTATTTTTGATAATATGGATTGAAAAATTTTAGAGCAAAAGATGAGTAAATGAGAAGATGAATAATGGGAGGTGTTCGAGTAAAATAGGCAATAGCTGCAAGGCGAATGTTTTTATGAAAATGGGTTATCTGAATACTCAAATATCCACTTTTAGCATCGTTTGAATAATAAGAATATGTCTTTGTTTGAAATAGGAAATCCGCTCTGAATTTGACCTAAAACTTGTCAGACATTTTCAAAATGTCTGACAAGTTTTAG
>CALHBW010000477.1 GCA_937930625.1 uncultured Saprospiraceae bacterium
ATCTTGCTGTATATTTTTTTTTTCATAAGCAGGTAGTCTTTGATATTTTCCTAACACAAAGAAAACCTGCTTTTGTATTTCTTCCTAATTTTCCTAATTTTCAATGAACTTTATCTCTATTTTTTTAGGGTGGTTTTAAAATCTGTTAGTAAGGGATTATTTGTAACAGCAATTCTAAGCATATTATCAGATAAATTATGAAGACCATTGAGACTGGTTAATTGTGGATTATCCGTGACCTCCAATATCCTCAAATACGTAAGACCTGATAAAGCCGTAATATCATTCAAATTAGAATTATTAATGATTCTTAAGTCACCGTCAATGTGAAATATATTATCCAAACCCTCCAAACTTGTCAGTAGTGGATTATTTCGTACATACACAACACTTCCTACAAAAATGAGCTGACTAACTGGACGCAAATCAGTTATGTCAGAAGGGGTATTGTGTACGCCAATACGTAATCCTGTCAGTGACGTACAATTGGGATAATTTGCCGCAAAATTATTCACTTCTTGTTGCGAAGTGAATGTAATATCAGTATCCGGTGGGCATTGTCCGAAGGCACCAAAGCAAAAAGTAAAAATAAAAAGTGTAGAAAAATAGATTTTTTTCATAGTGGTTAATAATTAAAATGTCATTAAAATGGAGTAGCAGCCTATCTCGACTAGCCTCCGATTACATCACAAATCTACCACGCGCGAAGCGCGTAAAAAACGTAGTTTTTTGTATAAAAATTTTATTTTTTAAGCCGGAAAAGTTTTATTTTTCAGAAATTAAAACACACAAATAATTAATTGTCAATTAATTAGCTATATTGAACAATCAAGTTAAAAACTTAAAAAAACAATTAAAATCTCTCGTAAAAATATCGTGAATTAGATTACTGATGTTGTTTTGTTGGACGTTGAGTAAAAAATTTATTTTGAAAGTTATAAAAGGAAAGCTAATTGATCAATTAGCTTTCCTAATAATGAGCGGAGAAAGAGGGATTCGAACCCCCGGTACCTTGCGGTACGCTGGTTTTCAAGACCAGTGCATTCGACCACTCTGCCATTTCTCCGGTGCAAAGATAAGGGAGTTTTTAGTTTTTGTAAAGAAATGGTTCACTTTTTTTTCGTATTGTTGTGTTATCGTGTTGTTGTGTTACTGTTTTATCGTGTTATTGTATTTTATTTGTTCTACAACAATCATAATAATGCAGTAAAACGGGACTATTCAATATTTGTGTCACGCAGAGAACGCGGAGTTCGCAGAGGGTTGATTATCAATATTTTGTAAATTTCGCAGCCTTCATTTAATCGAATAAAACACAGTTGAGTGAACACTCCCAGTAACACGATAACACGATAACACATCAACACAATAATACGACAACACAATGAAAAATTGGTTTGCAGAATGGTTTGATTCCAAATACTATCACATCTTGTATCAACATCGGGATTATGCCGAAGCACGGCTGTTTATGGACAATTTGGTCGCGCATCTGAATGTACCGCCACAGGCTACGATTTGGGATTTGGCATGTGGCAAGGGGCGACATTCGATTTACCTTGCAGAGAAGGGCTTCGATGTGACCGGCACGGACTTGTCGGTACAAAGCATCACCGCAGCCCGCGAATCCGAACATGTCCACTTATCATTTTTCCAACATGATATGCGTGATGGTTTTCGGATAAATTATTTTGATTATATATTCAATTTATTTACGAGTTTTGGATATTTTGACCATGATAAAGATGATTTAAAAGTATTAAAAAACGTCACTAAGTCATTGAAAACCAACGGTATATTCGTTATGGATTTTCTAAACGTTCATCATGTTGCAGCTAATCTTGTCCCTGAAGAAATTAAGATATTATCAGATGTTAAATTTCATATCACACGCAATATCACCGACGGATATATAGTTAAAACCATATCATTTGAAGCCGAAGGCAGACAACACCAACATCAGGAAAAAGTCCGCGCATTTACGCTCGATGAACTAACTCATCTTTTTACAAAAGCAGGTTTAACAATCAATAAAGTTTTCGGAGATTATCAACTCAATGAGTTTGACCCGCAGCAATCCCCAAGGCTTATTTTGTGCTGATGTGCTGACGTACTGATGTGTTATTTATTTTGCTTTGCAAAATACTACTATGACACATCAATACGTCAGTACATGAGTACGTCAGCACATCAGCACATGATTTACGACCAATGGCTCTTCCAATTGCTCAACGGAGAATGGCACAATGCACTATTTGATGCCATAATTCCCTATTGGAGAAGTAAATACATTTGGATTCCGTTGTATCTGTTTTTAGTATCTTTTTTGTGGATTAATTGGGGAAAGCGTGGTTTGGTCATCATTGCATTTGCAGCCGCGACAATAGGTGTAGCAGATTTTGCAAGCAGCAAAATCATAAAACC
This sequence comes from uncultured Saprospiraceae bacterium, assembly GCA_937930625.1. GTDB lineage: Bacteria > Bacteroidota > Bacteroidia > Chitinophagales > Saprospiraceae > JAHDEO01. The sequence continues at coordinate 2,425 of CALHBW010000477.1, forward strand.
ACTCGTTGAAAGAGTGCGTCCCTGCAATGACAACAACCTAACCTTTGAAGTACGCGAGTTGGTCAAATGTGGCGGCGGATACAGCTTTACTTCTTCACACGCTACCAACCATTTTGCCATAGCCACCTTTCTATCTTTAGTGTTGGGCTTCTTGAGAAAAAAATGGATAACATGGGCTTTAATCGCTTGGGCAACTTCGATTGCGTATGGGCAGGTGTATGTAGGCGTGCATTATCCGTTGGATGTGATAGCGGGAGCAGCATTGGGGAGTTTTATCGGATTGAGTTTTGAACTCATTTATCGGCGGACAACTAACGGTGGACGGTGGATGGTGGACGGCGGACGGTAGTATCATTCAACATTCAAAATTAATAACTAATTTCAATGTCTTCGCCAAATTTTGAATGACAAATAAACTTAAAATTTACTTTGTTTTTTATTGATAATTAAAAATTAACAAATTCAACATTTTTCATTATTCAAAATTGGCGAACACATTATAATTTGAGTAGCGGATTATAAGTTTATATTTCTCACAAAAAAAACTCGTAACTCGTAACTCAATAACTCGTAACTTGAATTAACTATGAAGCAATTAAACTATGTTCTACTCGCGCTTGCTTGGTTTTGGTGTACCACCGCCGAAGCCCAACAGCAAGAGCGATACACGATTAGCGGCTACGTGGAGGACGCCAATACGGGCGAAAAACTCATCGCTGCCAACGTATTTGAACCCGAAAAAGGCAAGGGGACGACAGCTAATGTATATGGCTTTTTCAGCCTGACATTGCCGAAGGATTCGGTCTATTTGGCAATTTCTTATGTGGGCTACGAAACGCAATATTTTAGGATGTACCTCGACAAAGACGTGACCATGAACTTTGCTCTCGGTGTAGGTGCAGAACTGAATGAAGTCGTCGTAACTGCCGATAAATACGAGCGTGTAGAGCAAAAGACACAGATGAGTCAAGTCTCTGTTCCTGTAACTCAAATCAAAAAACTTCCTGCCCTACTCGGCGAAGTGGATGTCTTGAAGTCCTTGCAATTATTGCCCGGTGTACAATCGGGTGGCGAGGGGACGAGTGGCTTGTATGTGCGTGGTGGCAGTCCCGACCAAAATTTGATTTTGCTCGACGGCGTTCCCGTTTATAATGTCTCCCACCTTTTCGGTTTTTTCTCGGTATTTAATGCCGATGCTGTCAAAAATGTCACCCTGACCAAAGGCGGTTTTCCGGCACGATTTGGGGGGCGTTTGTCGTCCGTTTTGGAGATAAATATGAAGGAGGGCAATATGAAGGAATTTAAAGGCACAGGTAGTATTGGCTTGATTTCTTCGCGCCTCACTTTGGAAGGTCCGATTTGGAAAGACCGTACTTCGTTTATCGTTTCCGGTCGGCGGACGTATATTGATTTATTGGCAAAGCCTTTTATCGCAGCCGCCGCAGCCACCCAAGAAGGTACTGATTTTACGGGCGGTTATTATTTTTATGATGTCAATGCAAAGATTAACCACAAATTCAGCGAAAAAGACCGCCTCTACGCGAGTGTGTATGCAGGTGATGACCGTTTTTATGCAAAAGTAAATGAATCGGACGATTATATTGGACCAGAAGGTACTTACAATTATGATTATGGTATAGAGACGGGTTTGGATTGGGGAAATATTACATCTGCACTCAGATATAATCACCTGTTTAGCAATAAATTATTTAGTAATATCACCGCTACATATAGTCGATACAATCTCGATACAGGCGTAGAGGTCAGTGAACGCGAAACGTTTAACGGTCAGAATTTTTCTGATGCTAGCTATGCTGCAAAATATCTCTCCGGGATAGAAGATTTGGCTGCAAAAATCGACTTTGATTATCTGCCCAATCCTTCCAATCACATCCGATTTGGAGTGAGTGCCACACATCACACCTTCAAGCCGGGCGCATTGAATTTCAAAATAGAGGAAGGCAGCGAATTTTCATTAGATACACTGATTGGCTCTACTAATGAAACCTCAATGGACTACACGGCTTATGTGGAAGATGAAATTACAATTGGACAAAATTTTAAAGCAAATATAGGCGTACATGGTTCTGCATTTGTCGTTGATGGCGAGACATATACATCCGTACAGCCGCGTGTAGGTTTGCGCTATCTGTTACCCGGCGATGTGGCACTCAAAGCCTCTTATGCCACCATGACGCAGTACCTTCACTTACTCACCAATGAAGGTATCGGCTTGCCCACTGACCTCTGGCTGCCTTCTACCGCAAGGGTCGCACCCGAACAATCATGGCAAGCTGCACTCGGCGTCGCGAAGACCTTTAATGACAAATTTGAATTTAGTGTAGAAGGTTATTATAAAAAAATGACCAACCTGATTTCGTACAAAGAAGGTGCAAGTTTTATTGATTTCGGAGATTGGCAGGATAAAATCGAACAAGGCGAAGGCGAATCTTATGGTGCAGAATTTTTCTTGCAAAAAAAGAAAGGAAAAACGACAGGTTGGCTCGGATATACGCTGTCTTGGACGGATAGACAATTTGAAAATATCAATGGCGGGCGAGTCTATCCCTTCAAATATGACCGTCGGCACGACATCTCCGCAGTGGTCATTCACCAATTCGGCGAGCGCATATCTGCCTCTGCTACATGGGTGTACGGTACGGGCAACGCGATTACCTTACCCGTCTCACAATCAGATGTTTATATTCCATCAAATTATAATAGTGACTTCCAATATCCGATTACAGTCGAACGCCCTGAAGAGAAAAACGCCTACCGCATGGCTGCCTATCACCGATTTGATGTTGGTGTAGATTTTATCAAGCAGAAAAAACGCTACAAACGCAAATTTACTATTGGTGCATACAATGCGTACAACCGTAAAAACCCGTTTTTTATTTATGCCACCGACGAATATGATTTCAACCCATTTACAGAAGAATTTGAAAGCAAACGGGTTTTTAAACAACTAAGTATTTTCACCATTATTCCTGCATTTAGCTGGGGATTTGAATTTTAAATCAGTCCATAGTCAATGGTCGATAGTCCATAGCAAAATGCGAAACAACTATCGACTATCGACTATGGTCTATGGACTAAAAAATCATGAAATACATTCCATTTATATTTCTTATATTTATAATTGCCTGTGAACAAGTAGTTGATATTGATATTCCTGAACACGAACCACAACTTGTTCTGTCCTCATTTTATAAAGCGGGCGATACCAAAATTACAGCTTACCTCACTAAAAGTATTCCCATATTGAGCAGTGATGACCCTGATGATATATGGGGAGCTACCATTAATTTTTACGAAAATGATCTACTATTAGGGCAGTTTGAAGAAAGTGTTGATACTGCTTTTACTTATCAATTTACAGGCGAATTTGATGATGAAGGTTATCCTTTATACGAGGAAGTTATTAGCAATATTTTACATATTTATTTGCTGGAATTATCTGCGCCTCTTGAGTCAGGAAAAGTTTATAAAATCACTGCCGAAGCTCCTGATTATGAACCTGTTTCGGCAGTACAACAAGTTCCAATTTTACCAAATGTCAGCAATCCGGAATATTCGCCGGAGAGCAGACCCAACTTGGATGGTTATTTGATGGATGCCCTGACAATACAACTCCAAGACCCACCCGATAGCGATGATTATTATGAGTTTAATGTATTTTTACGTTACGATCAAGGGGGAGGCTGGGGAAGTACATGGACAGAAAGCATCACGCCCGGTGTAGAACGGGGTGGAAACGGTACATTTTTGCTAAATGATAATTTATTTGACGGCGGTACTTACAACGTGGAGTTATTGGTGCCTCCCAGAGACACTGCCGAAGTGGATTTTCGTATCGAAATCAATAGCATTTCAAGAGATAAATACCTGTTTTTCAAATCATTAGAAGCCTATTATCTGGCACAAGACAATCCCTTTGCCGAACCCGTCATCGTACACACGAATGTAGAAAACGGACAAGGTATTTTTTCGATGGAAAATAAAATAGAAGTTATCATTGAATGAAATCAATGAGTGAATTTTGAATGAGCGAATAATGCGACAATGTTTTCTTCATTCACTCATTCACTCATTCACTCATTCAAAATTCACTCATTATGATTTGTTGTTTTGTAAATAAAGGCGCACCATCTGCCACCATTTGAACGGTATATATACCTGCTGCTATATTGCGTATATTAATCGGAATTTTATTACGTCCCGGTTCAATGTCGAGTTCGAGCGTTTTCACGGCTTGTCCAAGCGAATTAAAGAGGTAGAGTGTGCCTAGGCTCATTTTATCGGCAGTCATTTCTATATAGAAAAAATCTTTTGCGGGATTGGGAAATAACTTGACACCTGCATTATTTTCCTCTTCAATATTATTATCATTATCAAATGTCGTTATCATGCCCGTGGGCGTCAGGTCAGAAATGTAGCAGGATGGTTCTACGAGGTGATTTTCGTTGATAATCGGTAATTTTTGAGAGAGAAAATCCCCCCAGAATGTATCTTCCACGACCTCATCAGCACTACCAAGCCAGTCTTGTAGAATGGTGGTCAATACTTGTCGATAATCGTGCTGCGGATTGGCTACCAATCCATTGGAATCTAGATTGCCCAAGTCGGGATTAGTGCCTACCATACCCGGTTCTACACCCGTTCCGAATACAAACATCGGCGCAAGTGAGCCGTGGTCTGTACCGAGGCTGCCATTCTGATATGCCCGTCGCCCAAACTCCGAAACCGTTACTGCCAATACTTTATCATCCAATCCCAATCCTGTCAAATCATCCATAAATGCTTTGACGGAATCCGATAATTGTCTCAACAAATCAGCGTGTGCGCCAACTGTTGCGTCACCTGATGCCACCTGTGCATGATGCGTATCAAAGCCACCAAATCTGACCATAAATACCTTCGTCTCACTACCGCCACTAAGCAGTCGCGCAACGGTTTTGAGTTGGTTGGCAAGATTATTTTGCGGGTATTCGACAGTATTAGCTCCTTGGTCAAATACATCTGTAATACGCACAGAATAGCGGTTGGTACTACGCTCTATTTCAGCAAGATACGCCAATTCTTGTCCATAATCGCTCATGGGGATATTCGTTGGAGGCGCACCGCCTACTTCCGAAACTAAGGTATAATAATTCGATGGATTTTGCCCACTCATATTGACGCTGATAGGATAATCCGTAGCAGTCAAAAAGCCCGTAGAAGGCACTCCAAAACCCACCTGAATCCCAAGCGGGTCGGGCAATAAATTTTGCGGAATATTTTCTATATCAGGATAAACCGATTCGAGATAACGCCCCATCCATCCGGTTTGATAAGATGAATTTTCGGGTGTACCATCGCCGCCCATCGCCCAGATGTGCATTCCCTTGAAATGCGATAGCGTAGGCGTATCATACGATACTGCACGCACGATATTGACTTTGCCTTCGTCGTACAACGATTTGAAATTGGTCATGGCAGGGTGCAAACCAACTTGGTCAGGTACAGCAAGGGTTGTATCTAATGGAATGACTGCATTTTCAGGTATTCGCAAGTTCGGACGCAAGTTTGCATAAACATCGTACTGATCCATCTGCACAAGGGTATTAAAACCATCATTTCCTCCATTCAATTCTATCAGTACAATCACGCGGTCTTCAATACCGTCACAGTTGACATTCTGCAACAAATGAGAAGTATCAAAGGCTTTTAATGGTACGCCATTCAGCAAAAAAGGACTTGCAGCAAGTGGGGTCGTTATTTTGAAAAAATCTCTTCTCTTCATGTTTGACGAGTTGATGAGTTGACGAGTTGATGAGTTGATGAGTTGATGAGTTGATGTGTTGCATTTATTTCGACAGCTCAACAACTCGTCAATTCGTCAATTCGACAACTCACATTAACTGATATTCAGGGGCTTGGAGCATTGCCAAGAGCAGGTTTTCCAGACCGATTCTGACTTCCGAATCATCACCTGTGATTTCGTAGAGCGTCCATTCATAGGTCCAATCTTCGATGGCTATTCCCTGTAATAAAATATCGTGTACAAAATAATCGAGTCGGTCTTGGTCGGGCATTTCGCAGTAAATATATTCTGCTAATTCGATGACCAAATCATAAGCATCTGCCGGATTATTGATGTTTTCAGAATTGGCGACATAGGCAACAACGTCCAGTTTGACATCCCCCATATAGGGGTCTTGCCGAGACCTTGACCTTCCTTTAATGAATTGAAAAGGAACGCTGTATCGCCCAACGACACTATTGGAAGAAAACCAATTGCGGTCGCGAGCAGGGTCGAGATAATAACCCGGATAGCCGGCTACATTGGGCGGACTAAATAGATAAAGATTATTCTTCCGAAGCATATTGTGAAATATTCCATTCGACAAGAAATGTCGGTAGCGAAAGGTATCAGTAGCAGCATCCGGCACTTCAATGTCAAAATGATTGATCATGTGAAGTGTCAATTCTAATGGAGATTTGACGAGCGTACCAATGGTGTCGTCTGTGGAATCGGCATCATCCTCATCATAGAAATGTTGGCTTTCAAATAATCGACGAAGCACCACTTCAAAAGCATAATCGTTTTGGCGCATTTCGTTGGCGAGGGGTTCGATAATGTCTTGTTCGATTTCGGGTGTAATATTTCTACCGACAAAAAAGCGATATATTTTCCGACAAATATTTCTTGCGACCTCATCCTGATTAAAGACCATATCGACAAATTCCTCCAATTCACGGAACATATCGTCTGCATCCGTCGCGCCTGTAATGACGGTGTTTTGAAAGGCTTCGCTAAATTGTTTATCTTCTATATCGTGGCGGTCGTATCTGGCAAAACCTCGTGGTATGCCTGTGTCGGGGTCAATCGACGAGAGGCGTCCTTCCTGATTAGGGATAGTTCCCTGAAAACCCGTCAGCAATCGTGCGGCTTCCTTCACGTCATGTTCTGTAAAATAGGTATAATTGCCCGGTCCGATTTGCGGCCCTTTACCTATCGTAAATAATTCAAAAAACTCACGGGCATAATTTTCATTTGGGTTAAATTTTGTATTATAATGATTGTCGAGATAGCGCAACATCAGATTATCTACTGTCACCTTCGCCGCCAATTCTTTGAAACTTCCAAAAGCGTATTTACGCAACAAATCATGATGGTCATATATATTGCGCGAGTAATTAAAGGTCCATGAAGTTGTAAAGTTGGTATGCAGAAAAAACGCCATTCTGTGGTTAATGGTCGTATCTTTGATAGCTTCGTCCACCCACCAGAACAAAACGGAATAAAAATATACGGAATCGTATTGTCGATTATGGTAGGTATATAACCACGGTCTGCCGGTTTGTATATCGAGTGGTTCGGTGAGTATCAAAGGCTGTCGCAATAGTTTATCGACTGCTTCCTGTACTTCCATCGTTGCAAATTCATTGATGCGGTCTTTTGATACATTATAGGTCGTTCTGCGGAGCAGGTGCGCTGCCAACCGCTTTCCCAGTATGCCGATGTTCGGATTGAGTGAAGCCATGAGAAATTTAATTAATTGTTGATGGTTTACAGTAGTGTCGTGTCTATTTTCATGCCACTTCATCTGTTTCCTCCGATTCTATTCGTTTTTTAATATACAAAAATTAACAAAATCATACATTGTCAATTTTGAATGGTATAGGTAACTAAACGAACAACACAGTCACAAGTTGCAGTATTTGGTTGGATAAAAAAAGTAACACTTTAAAGGTTTTTTACAAATCAAAAAAGATTGGAAGCGGAATATGAGTAAATGTAGGTTTTTATGGGGTTATTTTTTTCTTGGCTCATGTAGGAAATCAGGTGGAATACAGGTTGGTTTTTATTTTAAATTAAGATAAAATGCTGATAATCAATCCTATAAGGTTTTCGAAAACCTTATAGGACATACTACTATACATGAACCTAAAACCAGTACGTCATTCTGAATTTATTTCAGAATCTCCCAAGCCACAAGCACGATGTTGAATGTGAACCAAAAAAATATATTTCACTCAAAAACAACAAGTTATACGTTTTGTACAGCATGGGTTCTCCGTCGTTCGGGAGATACTGAAATAAATTCAGTATGACGGTTGCTTTTTGATTTTTTACCT
>CALHBW010000478.1 GCA_937930625.1 uncultured Saprospiraceae bacterium
CTTGAATCGTCATGACAGAATTACGGGGGAAAACACTTACATTCAGCCCCAACCCGCATTAGGAGAAAAGACGGAACGTTTCAATTGGGACGCGCCTATTTTAGTGAGTCCTCATAATCCTAAGCGTATTTATCATGCTTCCCAGAGAGTTTGGAAATCCGATGACAGAGGCGATTCATGGCAAGCCATTTCAGGCGATTTAACCAATAATATTGAACGAATCCAAACGTCTTTTTATGGAAAAAAACAAAAATGGGACAATGCTTGGGATATTTATGCCATGTCAGACTATAGTACGATTACTTCTTTATCCGAATCACCTAAGAAAGAAGGATTGATATATGCGGGAACGGACGATGGCATTATTCAAGTAACAGAAAATGGCGGTGCGAACTGGACAAAAATAGACTTTTCAAGAATTTCAGGATTACCCAATACAGCTTTTGTCAATGATATTAAAGCTGATTTGTACGATGAAAATGTAGTTTATGCGGTATTCGACAATCATAAGTACGGAGATTACAAACCTTATTTATTTAAAAGCAGCAACAAAGGAAAAACTTGGACAAGTATATCGAATACCCTTCCTGATAGTACCCTATTGTGGCGTATTGTTCAAGACCATGAGAATAGCAATTTGATGTTTTTGGGAACTGAATTTGGCATTTACGCTACACTTGATGGTGCTAAGACTTGGAACAAATTAAAAGGAGGTCTGCCCAATATTTCTGTACGCGATTTAGCCATTCAAAAAAGAGAAAATGACTTGGTTGCCGGAACATTTGGCAGAGGTATTTACATCTTGGATGATTATTCTTCTTTGCGGGAATTTGATGCGAATAATAAAGACATGGAGGCACAATTATTCACGCCAAGAGCAGGTAAATGGTACTCGGAACGCAGAACATTAGGCGGAGGTAAAAAAGCGTCACAAGGCGACAACTATTTCGTAGCCGACAATCCGCCTTATGGTGTGGAGTTCACCTATTATCTAAAGGATAAATACAAATCGAAAAAAGCGCAACGAAAGGAAAAAGAAAAGGAAACGGAGAAAGCCGGAGGCATCACAGAAGTACCTGAATGGAAAGTATTAGAGGAGGAAAAAATGGAGATTGAACCTAATGTATGGCTATTCGTCTATGACAGCAAAGGGAATATTCTTAGAAAAATCAAAGGCAAAAACGACAAAGGCTTCAATCGTATCAGTTGGGATCTTTTAACCGAACCTACTATGACCATTTCAGCTAAAAGTATAGATAGCAAAAGAAAGGGATATAAAGTAGGACCCGGAAATTATGAAGCGCAACTTTTTAAACAAATTGAAGGAACTTACACCGAAATGGGTGAAAAAGTTTCATTTGAAGTCAAGCAATTGAATAAAGGGGCTTTGCCCGGAAGCACAGCTGATAAAGCGGCGGCACATTGGAAAAACATCGCCTCTACGCGGTCAAAAATAGACGATTTGGATACCAACATAAAGGAGACCAAAGATGCCATTGACATCATGCTCAAAGCATACGATAGAGCTAAGTCGAGCGATGAAACCCTTCACGCTGAATTGCTCACATTACGCAGTCAGGCTTTAGATTTAACACAACAATTTGGAGGAAGTAAAGCCCGTTCAGAAGTCGGTGAGAAAAGCGAATATCCAACCATCAACTATTACATGTGGAAAGCCAGTGGCTTCGGCTCATCTTATGGACCAACTAAGACTCATTTGGAGTGTTTGGATAATGTGAATACAATGTATAATGACATGACTGCAAAGTTAAAAAGTATTAAAGATTCGATGTTGCCGCTTGAAGGAAAACTTGAAGCAATAGGTGCGCCTAAAATTAAGAAGTAAGCGCATTTTGGAGGTTTCCGCCTAAGTTTGCTCAATTCTAATAATCAGTAATTTACAATCCCGTACCGATAGCTATCGGTATCGGAATGTTATTCAATGAATTGTAAAAAACTATGAACTGGCAACTATGAACTGATAGCCGATATTTTGGTTTTTTCTTTGATAATGAGCTATATGAGTATTACGGGAATTCTGAGTATTTTACAATCGCTTTGATTTGGTGATTAGTGATTTTGGAAATGCAAGGCAAGTAGGAGCATTACAATTATAGGATTACCCAATAAAAAAAGACTACACAAAATGTGTAGCCTTTCAAAATGTGGGCGATGAGAGATTCGAACTCCCGACCCTCCCGAAGTAAATTCGGGATGCTCTTAACCAACTGAGCTAATCAACCATTCAATATACTTACGACTTTTCTTCTTCTTTATAGCCATCTCACGACTAACTGCCTCTGAACGAGTTGAATATTCTTCCTTATATGCTAATTTCCAAGGCACTCCCTTTTTGGTGTACTTAGCATATCCAGAATTATGATAAGTCAAACGCTCTTCCAAATCACCCGTTGAACCTACGTAGTACCTATCTAATTTCTCACTATATAATATATACGTATAAAATGCCAAATTTCGATTTTTACAAAATAAAAAAGACTACACAAAATGTGTAGCCTTTCAAAATGTGGGCGATGAGAGATTCGAACTCCCGACCC
>CALHBW010000479.1 GCA_937930625.1 uncultured Saprospiraceae bacterium
GACCTTAGCGAAAGTTTGTTCGATGGCGTCATCGTCTTTTTTTGCAAATGAAGCATCTACTGCACTAAGGATGTCTTTCTTTTTGGATAATGCCTCGTTTTTGACATGCAAGGGCTTGAGCGAAGTCGCTAATAAAGCCAAAACCAATGCGACAACCGAGGTCAATACAAGGGTGTATAAAAATACGTATCTGTTACTATGCACTTTTTTGAATTTTGAATGAATGAATTTTGAATTTTGAATGAATGAATCGAACAAAAATAATTCATTCATTCAAAATTCACTCATTCATTCATTATTGAGAAACACGTTTCAAACGTTTGGAAATATTTGCTTCTAATACGTAGTGGTCGATAAGTGGCGCAAATACATTCATAAACAAAATCGCTAACATCCAACCTTCAGGATATGCCGGATTGAGTACGCGGACAATCATACCAACGACACCAATCATAAAGCCGTAAATCAATTTACCCGTAGGTGTAGAAGCGGCTGTTACAGGGTCAGTTGCCATAAATGCCATAGCAAAGAAGAACGAACCCATCCAGAAATGATATTGCCAGGGTACTGCCATAAAAACATGGAAGTCACCAACAAGGTTCATCAAAATAGCTGTTAAAGCAGCACCAATAAACATCGACAACATAATCCGCCAACTTGCAATTCGCAAGAACAATAACAAACCCGCACCAATCAAAATTAAAGGCTTGCAAGTCTCACCGATAGAACCGGGAATGGCGCCCCAAAACATCTGAGCATTGGTGTATTGATTTTGTACTGCACCCCAACCTTCTTTGGCAGCAAGGGCAAGCGGTGTTGCGCCCGTCCAGCCGTCGGGGGTATTGGCGAGGACGTATTTGGAGAAGGTCATCCCTTCGGGAATTGCTTCTATTCCGAGTGCCGACATCGTGGCTGCTTTCATGCCAAATAAGCTGTGCAACCAATTATAATCGTAAGCGACCCAACAAAAATCGCCCGAAATCTCTCCCGGATAAGCAAAGAAGACAAATACACGCGCCAACAGAGCGATATTCAACACATTCATCCCCGTACCACCAAAGGCTTCTTTACCGATAATCACTGCAAATGCCACTGCAATTGCCAACATCCACAAGGGAATATCCGGCGGCATAATCAAAGGTATCAATGCACCCGACACCAAAAAGCCTTCCTCAATCGCATGACCTTTTTTAGCGGCATAGATGAACTCTATACCCAAGCCCACAACATGCGCCACCACAAAAATCGGCAGAATCTGCAAGATGCCATAGAACAATTTAGGTAAGAATCCCGCAAGGAAACCTTCGTGCATCCCAAGTGCCGCATAATGCTGATGACCTATATTATAGATACCAAATAAGTAGCACAAAGCCATCGCCTGTACGACCATAAACATGGTACGTTTCAAATCCATACCATCGCGTATATGTACGCCACCCGAACCGCGTGTGACGTGATTGGGCGCGTATGCGAAGGTAAAAAAGCCGTCGTATAACGTATGCAACATACGTTTCTCCTTCGGCGGCTCTATCTTTTTTACAAAATCTAAAAATTTGCTCATAACGTAACCCAGACATTCCTGTCTGGGGTATTTTATTTTATTATATACGGACGAAATGTCCGAAGTATTTTTTATTGAAATAATTTAAACGCAAGTATGAATTGTAGCACCAGACAGGAATGTCTGGGTTACGTTATCCTTGCTCTCTTAGCGTCTCCAATCCTTGTCTCAAAATCTCCTGAACATTGGTCTTGGATGTGCAGGCAAATTCACACAAAGCCAAATCTTCGGGCGCGAGTTCGTAAATACCCAAGCCTTCCATGCGGTCAAAATCGTTTGCCAGAATCGCCTTTACTATATGTTGCGGATATACATCCATCGGCAAGACCTGTTCGTACTGACCCGTGACTACGAGGGCGCGAGGTTCGCCGTGTGTATTCGTTTCTGCTCTGTATGCAATGTCTTTGAATGCTGAACCGGGGAAGGTAGATGATACACTCGGACGCACTGCCACAGGATTCAACCAACCAAATAATTCGTATTCATCATTTTCGTGGAGAACGGTAATTTGGTCATCGAAAAAACCAAGATAACCGTCATTTTCGATTTGATGTCCGGTCAAAACATCACCTGCTACGGTGCGTGTTTTGTGTTCAGTGAGAATATTGTTTTTTAGAATATCTTCTACATTTGCACCAAGTGGTACGCGGTAATATTTCGGGTCGCGCACCTCTGCGCCTGTGACAGCGATAGTACGCTCTGCTTTATATTTTCCGGTGACGAATAAGTTACCGATAATCGCTACATCTTGAGCATTGACCGTCCATACGACTTCACCTTTATTAATAGGTGCAGTGTGGTGGATTTGTATGCCAACATTTCCTGCGGGATGCGGTCCGCTGAACCAATGTTTTTCTACATTTTCGGCGCGCGTGAAAGCTAATGCCGGCGCATCTTCTGCACCTGCATTGAGTCCTAAATGTACTTTTCCATCTGTCAATTTCGCTAAAACATTCAAACCGCGTTGAAATGCAGTCGCATTTTTATCTACTATAAAATTAAGGTCGGGAGCGAGTGGTGCAGAATCGAAAGTCGATACAAAAATATCGCGCGGCACCTCTGTCGGGTCAGCTACCAATTCATACGGACGCTGACGGATAAATGCCCAAACACCGCTTTCAGTGAGATAATTGACTAACTGTTCGCGTGTTTCAAATTTGCTCAAATTCGGAATTTCGCGCTCCGTATATTGTTGTTCTCTGTCGGCGAGAATAACGATTTTGTCAATCGCTCTTTTCTCTCCGCGAACCACATCTACGATTTGTCCGCTAACGGGTGAAGCATATTTTATTTCAGGACGTTTTTTGTCGAAAAATAAAATATCACCTGCTTTTACCTCGTCATCTTTGGCGACCAATACTTTCGGAATCGGCGACATACCTATAAAATCGCGTGGACTGACTGCTACGGTGTTTACCCTTGTTTCGCCGAGTACTTTTTTTGCTGCGCCTTCCAATTTAATATCATGTCCGCGCTTTAGGTGCGTGACACTCGCGCCACTCGCATATCCTGCCGAACGAGGACGAGTGATTTCGGAAAGGCGTGGAAAAAGCGAGTAGTTCTCGCCCGTTTTATCAGCACCGGTTCTACGGGCTTCTTCGCCCATAAAAATATCGGATACCAATAATATCACCACTAATAAGATAAGGAGGGCAACTGCAAAAAGAGCCGTCAACATGGCAGACGAAAGCCCTCCGGACTGTGCTTGGGCAGTGACCGCAAGGGTCATCAAAGCAAATAATAAGACGGGTCGTTTAAATCGAATATTCAATTTAATATATTTTAGATATGCGTTTTGAGTTTATAGTTCTTAGTTCATAGTTGTGAGGTGTTTCATTTACAATTACTTATAAATTTATTATTTTCACCAATAAATAACATAGAACAAAGTACAAAAAACACAAAACTCAAACGTTTGTCAAAAATCGCTGCAAAGATAAAAACCTTACAGCAAAAAAGACAGTCAGAATTAACTTTTTGGTAACAGGGTTTATTTATTTAGACTGTTTCTAAAGAAGGTAGGCTTGGTTGGAGAGACTTTTGATATTGATGTGGTGGTGAATTATTATTCCAAATCATTTGGGTCAATACTTGTTCCTATCAAATCACATTTTTGTTTTAATGTGTTATCATTCAAAAGACCCATTCTGTAGCAACGTGCAAGAAAATAGTAAGTAGAATCGACTAATTCTTTTCTCGCTCCATTCAATTCTGCCGCCCATTTCCGTTTGGGAGGTGAAACCTTTACAGCACCAAGCTCACATCTACCTCCACAGATACTACAATACTCAGAGAGTACCTCGCCATGTTTTTCTTCCCATTCTGTAAAAGCATCACGTAGATTGTTTAATCGAATTTTGTGCCCTTCAATCGCGCCTAAAGCTGCTTGAACTTCATTTAACCAGAAGTCGATATTGGCAAAATGTCCTGTTACATGAAAGGCATAACCCGTCGTGAATCGCCTTAATTGTTCGGCTATCAAATTGACTTTTTCTATAGTATAAATCATAATTCGTATTCCTTGTTATAAATTAAAAATACACGCGATATTGCAATTTTATGAACATGAACGCGATGAATTTATTGAAAGTTCCCAATACGAAAAGTCATTCCCTATGATTTACAGCCCCTTACTTCGGGATTGACCTATAAAGCTATAAGGTTTCCGAAAACCTTATAGCTTTGATAGCCGGACTTTACGCTTACCCATATTTTTC
>CALHBW010000480.1 GCA_937930625.1 uncultured Saprospiraceae bacterium
ATTTCAATTATCTTTGACACGGCGAAACTTGTTTGTTGATTGTCTGTAAATTTTTATCAATAATACAAAGTTTCGCCATTTTTACAATACACTAACTTTCAGCGTAATTCATATAAGGATTTTAAGAGGTTAGTAGTATTCATAATAAATTGAGAAATTATTTTTAATATTTTTAAAAAATTAATAATCAATGCTTTTTAAATACTTATTTTGTTAACTTTTAAAATAATTTCTAATTATAAGAATGTAACCAACCGTAAAAAATACGTCAATATTGAGGTAACAAACTCGTACCTCTGCATTATCACCCTGTCACGAAATAACACTTAGTGATATTATATAAATGCTATATTTTAAGTGTTTTTTGTAAGAATAAGCTTGCCATAAATTGTTGAAAAAAATATTTTAAAGGTCTATTCGGAAATAGGGTCAACCTTTTTTGGTAATATTTCGTCTTAGTAACGAACACATAATAAATTCCGCATTTCGACGAGGTTATTTACTCGTTACTTAGTACAATATTTAGCTATTCACGGATAAAATTAATAACAAAAATAAATAGACACAGGCAAAAGGCTAAATCTAACATTTTAATGACAATTTTTACAAATATTATGAATGGCATACTTACTAAGTTGAAGCAGTATATCGTACTTGTGTGGTGTCTTATGGGAACTGTGATAGCTAGCGGACAGTTCACGGAGATTGAGTTTAGTGCAGAACGTGGATTTTACGATAATCCCTTCACAGTAGAGTTGGTTGCGGACGACCCCTCTGCAATTATTCGTTACACAACGGATAATACCAAGCCAAGTACCTCATACGGAACAATATATAACAGTCCGATTAATATTTCGAATACGACTTCTATTCGTGCCATAGCATACAACGGGGCAGGAGCGATACCTGTCGTGACACATACCTATATTTTTCTGGATGATATTATCACTGCCTCATACATGGAGACCAATATCACCAATAGTGCGACTTATGGTTCACAGATGCGTAATTCTTTGTTGGCGGTTCCTACTATTTCGTTGGTTTCTTCTGATGTCAATTCCAATAATTCGATTGATACAGAGGTAGAAACTTCGGTAGAAATGTTTTTTCCTGATGGTACTTCTGCATTTCAGGCACATAGCGGCATACAGACTTGGGGCGGTAGCCCTACAAATTTAAAGAAGCATTACCGACTCGAATTTAAAAGTATTTACGGTACTTCAAAATTAAAATATCCTGTTTTTGATGATGACGGGTATGATTATCCGATACCTGCGGTCAACGAATTTAATAAATTATTACTAAGAGGTGGTAGCCAAGATGGTCTAAACTGTGAATATTGCGACGAGTCGCAAGCGCAGTACATTCGCAATCGTTTTATCTGGGATGTACAAATGGAAATGGGCTATCCCGCGCCGCACGGACGCTTTGTACATGTGTATGTCAATGGAGAATACATGGGACAATACCACCTCATGGAACGTCCGGATGAGGCGTGGTTTGAATCCTATTATTTTCCTGAAAAAATGAAAGAGCAGATAGAAGTTCGTAAAAGTGATAGATACTGGAACGAGCCTGTATCACCAACTTTTTATAGCCAAATGGTATCAGCAGGTTATAATGAAAATTATATCGATAAGCAACAAGCCGCTGATTATGCGATTTTGAATGATTATGGCGCGAACTTCGACTGGGGAACAACACACAATAATCTCGGTGGAGCAGACCCCTTACCGGGCAATGGCGGTTACAAATTCGTGGTGTGGGATTTTGATTTGACACTGGGTAATGTAGGGGTATTTGGTGCTACTTATGCTCCTTTAGTGGATCATAATAGTTTAGGAAATACAGGACCTATCCCCACTAGTGTCAACGATAATAACGAATTTAAAATCATGGAAGGGGATAGAATAGAGTGCCATTGCTTTAATGATGGTGTACTCACCCCCGCTGTTTTGGATGACATGTATATGGAACGTGCCAATCAGGTACAGTTGCCATTGATAGCAGAATCGGCGCGTTGGGGAAATAAAACCTTTGATTTTAGTAGCCATACGGAGAAAGCCAATTGGGATGTCAACGATGAATGGATAACCGAACGAGAAGATGTTCGTAATAATTATTTGCTCGATCGTACCCATAACCTCGTTACTTACTATCGAAATGCGGGGCGTTATCCAAATACAAAAAGCATACAATATAGTCAATATGGCGGTGAAGTCAATTCGGGCTATCAACTAACGCTTTCCAACCCAAATGGCAATGGAACGATTTACTATACCACAGATGGCTCTGACCCTCGTTTGGAAGGCGGCGGTATTTCTGCCTCTGCACAAATATATGACGACGAACAACCAATTACTATCACCGGACCAATAGAAATTCGTGCGCGTGTACGCATTAATTCCTCTACTTGGTCTGCCATGTGTCCGCGTCGATTTTATGTAGCACAAGACCGTTCTACCCTCGTTATCAATGAAATACACTATCATGCAGATAGTATTTGTCGCTTTATAGATTGGAACGAAACAGAATATCTCGAAATCAAAAATACAGGCAACACGACACTCAATATGACCGATTGCCGATTCTCTTCGGGAATTACTTATACTTTTCCGTGGAATGCGACAATCGCTCCCGGACAAATCATTGTACTGGCAGAAAATGCGCTAATATTTCAACAAGAATTTGGCTTCGCACCCTACGACCAATACAAAGGTGAACTCAGTAACGATGGCGAAACGCTTACTCTAGTTGATTATAAAAACGAAGTATTGGACAATGTTCAGTTCAACGACCAAAACCCCTGGGATGAAATGCCCGACGGTTTTGGTTCTTCCCTTGAATTGCGGCATCCTTCACTCGACAATGCAGACCCGCTGAATTGGTTTCGTTCCGACCAAGCCTGTGGAGGCACACCCGGTTACGACAATAGCCGACTGTGTGATTCGCCTGCCGAGTCCATTGTTATTAATGAAATTAATTATAATTCAAATAACGGCGTCACCGACCCCGGCGACTGGATAGAGCTTTATAATCCCAATAATACAGCAGTCGATATTTCTGATTGGGAATTTTATGATAATGTCAATCAATTTATCATTCCTGCGGGAACAGTGATTCAGCCTGACGAATACTTGGTACTCGTAGAAAATGCGGAGATGTTTACGGGTATCTTCCCACAAGTTGCCAATTATATCGGTGATTTCGCATTTAATGTCAGTAAAAAAGGAGAACGCGTTTCTTTGTTTGATAAGGATAAATGCATATCTGACTATGTAGTATTCAATGATAAAGCACCTTGGCCCACCGAGCCGGATGGCTTAGGACCTACCTTGTCGCTTATTAATCCTTATAATGGATTAGATAATAGCTTGCCGGGTTCGTGGGAGTCTTCTTCTGCCATCAATTCAGCATACGGTACGCCCGGACGTATCAATGTGCCTTGTAAGGAGAGTGATATAATACCACCGCCGCTGGTTTGTCCGAATATTCCTGCTACATTCACCCTAGATAATGCCTATCCTGATGTTGATTATACTTGGTTCGTTCAAGGGGCAACTCCACCGACGGGGACAGGAAGTACTATCTCCGTAACATGGTCGAATCCCGGTACATACATCGTTCAGCTTGCCAATAAATATTTTGAATGTACTAGTGTAAAAACCTTCCAAGTAACGATTGATTGTACCGTTTCGGATAGTTACATTACACCGGAAGACGTATCCTTGAATGATATAGTGTCTAATGCTCCTGCCGGTTCTGTAAGTAGTATTATATCCGGTACGGCTAATGGTACACTTTCATTCAATCCTGATGGTACATTTAATTATGTACCTGACCCTGATTTTTCCGGTACGGATAATTTTATTTATGAGACATGTGAAAGTATAGCCGAGCCGGATACGACTATATATTCTTCCATTAAAAATTATTCGGGACAAGTCATTACAGGCACTGATGATGTAGAAGAAAATTCAGTAGATGGTCTGATTAATAGCGGAAGTGGCGACCTTGATTTATTGGTAGATGGTGGCGAAGTCTTTGCCGCAGTAGGTATTCGCATACCTAATATAAGTGTGCCTTCGGGAGCGGTTATCACCAATGCTTACTTGCAATTTGTAGCAGATGAAGCGCAATCAGGCACAACTAATATCACCATTGCTGCCGAAGATACAGGCAATGCTGCTGCATTGACCACTACGGCATATAGCATCACTTCAAAAACAAAAACAAGCGCAAGTACAGCTTGGAGTCCGCTTCCGTGGACACTTCAGAGTACGTATCAAAGCGCGGATATTAGCCCGGTGATTCAAGAGTTAATTGATAGAGGAGATTGGTCAACGGGCAATGCCATGACCTTTATTTTGGAAGGAACGGGAACACGTACTGCCGAAAGTTATGATGGCGGAGCTAGTGTAGCACCAAAGCTATTTATTAATTACGAAACGGTGGATTCTATCGTTATTTCGCAAGTAAATACACCAACGTGTATTCCTTCTTTGGTCGAAATAGAAGTCACGCCTGTCAATGATAAACCTATTGCCACAGATGATAATAATACGACCAATGAGGATACGCCTGTTAGTGGCAATGTACAAACGAATGATAGCGATATAGAAGACGCTACATTGACTGCTAACATTGCGACCCCGACAGCGAATGGCAATGTCGTACTCAACCCGGACGGTACATACACTTACACGCCCGACCCCGATTTTAATGGTACAGATACCTTTGAATATCAGGTTTGCGATAGTGGTGCACCCGCAGAATGTGATGCAGCAATTGTTACGATTACGGTTAATGCTGTCAACGATGTACCTGTGGTGACGGATGATAGTGAAACGATTGCAGAGGATTCGAGTTTGAGCAGTGACGTATCGTCGAATGATAGTGATGTAGAAAGTACATTGATATACAATACAACTCCTGTCACACCTCCTGCGAATGGTACATTGACCCTCAATACCGATGGCACATACACCTACACGCCCAATGCGGATTTTAGCGGAACAGATACCTTTGAATATGAAGCCTGTGATAATGGTACACCCGCATTATGCGAAACAGCAACGGTGACAATTACCGTTGCGCCGCTTCCTGATGCACCTATTGCAACTAATGATATATTAACGACAGATGAAGAAACATCTATTTCAGGTAATATCGTTCAAAATGATACAGAACCGGACGGAGAAAACCTTATAGTATATATTACTTTTATCACGCCTCCGGCGAATGGTTCAGCATTCTTAGTCAGTAGTGGGTATTTCTCTTACACGCCAAATCCGGACTTTAGTGGTGTAGATACTGCCGAATATCAAGTTTGCGATACCGGAAATCCTGTATTGTGTGATACGGCAATGATTATTATAAATGTAACTCCATTGCCTGATGCCCCCGTCGCAGTAGATGATATAGAAACTACGCCCGAAGATATGCCTGTCAGTAGCGATGTAACTTTGAATGACAGTGACCCCGACGGCGATGTTTTGACGGTGACTTTACCGCCTTTAGTGTCTCCTGCTTTTGGTAATTTGATATTAAATGCAGATGGTACATATACCTACGCACCCAATCCGAATTATCATGGTACAGATACCTTTGAATACGAAGTGTGCGATGACCAGACACCGTCTGCCTGCGATACGGCTACGGTCTTGATTACGATTGATAGTATAAATGATGCACCACTTGCAATGCCAGATACGCTATACATGTTGGCAAATAGTACATTGCAAGATAATATCATACTTAACGATAGCGATATTGAAAATCATAATCTCGTGGCAATGACAACGCCAATGGCAGTTCCGCTTAACGGTACGCTTGTCATTGACCCGAACGGTAATATCGACTATACACCAAATCCGAATTTTATTGGTATAGAAACATTTAGTTATGAGGTTTGCGATGATGGCACTCCAACGGCATGTAGCACAGCAGAGGTCGTCATTATTATAGAACCGGATTGTATCGACATACAGCTTGCTGTTTGGATAGAAGGACCGTTTATATCGACTATATCAGTAATGACCACGGCACTCAACACAAGCAGAGGTTTGCTACCGGGACAAACACCGATTAGCGATTTGGCAGTACCCACCCCGGCAGGACAACCTTACAATCGAGTACCGTGGAACTACACGGGCACAGAAGGTGCAGGTTGGACAGATGCAGATTATACTGTTAGTGTGGTGGATTGGATGTTGATTTCTTTCCGTACAGATGTTGCCAGTAATACAGAAGTCGCCAAAACTGCTGCTTTATTGCACAAAGACGGTACGGTTAGTTTCCCTGACAGATGTGTATTGGATACGGGAGTAGGTGTAGATTCTGTGTATATCGTCGTGGAGCATCGTAGTCATATGGGAATCATGTCACCACAAGCTATACCTATCACGAATAGTACATTGGTCTATGATTTTCGTACAAGCGACAGCTATCGTGATATAACGAGTTTCGGGCAAAAGCAACTTCCAACAGGTGAGTGGTGTATGTACTCAGGTGATGCGAACCAAAATGCTGATGCGGTCAGTTACGACATCAATGGACAAGATAAATCCATTTGGGTGGACGATAACGGTATCTTTGATAGTTACCTTGATACCGACTTCGACCTCAATGGCGATGTCAATGGTGGAGATAAAACACTCTGGTTTGATAATAACGGTATATCATCGCGTGTACCTAAATAATGGATAATGGATAATGGATAATGGATAATGATTAATTTTGAGATAAATTTATTAGCATGTTTAGAATTGCAGTTGACACTTTTGCTCTCATATTAAATAAATGTAAAATGTAAAATAATAAATGTAAAATGTAAAAGTTGTATTATGCGAGCGAACGCGAGATATTCCTTATTTTATTGATTTTTAAACTTTTAAACAATAAAAAAACGAAAATGTATTGCACACGTACTACAAGCACTTTTACATTTTAAATTTGATATTTTACATTTTACATTTCAAAAAAGTGTCAACTACTTTTACAGCAAATTTAAACATGCCAATTTATTTCATAAATTTTTTGAAAAAAACGCATTTTATTTTTTTATTAATTAATGAAAAAATAAATTTATTATCCATTATCCATTATCCATTATAACGCCCAATTTTTGCCTACTTCTTCCACTGGAATACACCCGATGTATTTGCCCGGTACCGGGTCATAGTTTAGGTGGTTTGTGGCAATTTCTTTACTACCAAAATAGGTACTTGTGGCGAGGTTTTTTACATTGCTTAGGAATTTATAGGCATAAAATTTATCTTTGTCCTTAGCTGCTACGTCGTCTTCTGAAGCATAAATCAATGCGCCAATTTCTTCTTTGCGACTTTCATTTTTCTTACCAATCCAATCCTCTAACACTTCCGTCAATTGCTCACGATTGGCATCTAAGCCCGATCCCAAATCGAATTTTTGCTTGACGGCATCTTGAAAGGCACTCAAGCCTTTATTAAAGACTCTTTGGTCATCTTTTTTGTAGAACCTGTCGAGTACCACATTGACATATTTGATAATGCCAACATCTTTTGCACCCGGCGTGTCGGTGGCAGGGAGCATAATGTCCATGATTTCTTCTACAAATCCCGCATTTTTAGCGTTCATCAAACCACTTGCTGCATTGGCAACGGTGCCTGTGGTATCTGATTTGCAACCGCTTATCAAACTCAATAATGTACCGGAAGATACTGTAATTCCGACTCCGATAGATATATTTTTTATTGCACTTCTTCTGTTCATATTAATGAGTGAATTTTGAATGAGTGAATGAGTGAATTTTAATGCTACAATGCTGAAATGCGATAATGCTATAATTGATTAATGAATGAATTTTGAGTGAATGAATGAATCATTTTGAGTGAGTTTATATGATTCATTCATTTAAAATTCATTCATTACATTGTAGCATTGTATCATTATCGCATTGTAACATTACAACTCGCCTTTGGCAAGTTGTTCTACGGCATAATTGGCGGCGCGTGCCGTCAGTGCCATATATGTGAGGCTTGGATTTTGACAAGCTGCGCTCGTCATACAAGCCCCGTCTGTGTTAAATAAATTTGGTATTTGATGTACTTGATTCCATTTATTAAGGACGCTGTTTTTAGGGTCGTGTCCCATGCGTGCCGTACCCATTTCGTGGATGCCTTTGCCGACACCATAGCTACCATCGTAACCGTTTACATTTTTGAGTCCTGCTTTCTCCAGAATTTCGATAGCAGAATCAACGATGTCCTTACGCATTTTGAGGTCGTTTTCTTTGAGTTCCGTGTGGAATTTTATGATGGGTAGTCCCCATTCGTCTTTTTTATCGGTCAGTTCCATTCTATTGTCGTGATAAGGGAGAATCTCGCCGAAGCCGCCCATGCCGAATGTCCACGCACCCGGCTCGTACATATTGTCTTTGTAGTCAGCACCGAAGCCCAATTCGGCTACGTTACGCATCCAATTTTGACGACTTGCGCCACCTTGATAGCCATAGCCGCGTAAGAAATCTGTCTTGGTCTCCGGTCTGCCCGGTAGATTTCGGAAGCGTGGGATGTAGATGCCATTCGGACGTCTGCCTTTATAATATTTATCCTCGAAACCCTCAAATTCACCACTCGCGCCTGCACCGAGTTGGTGGTCCATCATGTTGTGTCCCAATTCGCCTGACTCGGCACCGATACCTTCCGGGAAGCGGTTGCTTTTGCTCATCATCAGGATTTTCGTGGAATGTACGGTGGAGGCGTTCAGGAAAATGACTTTTGCTTTAAAGAAATAATCCTTTTTCGTCTTCGAATCAATTATACGGACACCACTTGCGCGTTTTTTATCCTCATCATAAACGACTTCGTACACAATCGAGTCGGGGCGCAAAGTCAGATTACCC
Organism: uncultured Saprospiraceae bacterium; assembly: GCA_937930625.1. GTDB lineage: Bacteria > Bacteroidota > Bacteroidia > Chitinophagales > Saprospiraceae > JAHDEO01. The sequence goes on from CALHBW010000480.1 coordinate 8,885, forward strand.
GTCGCCTCGGCAGCAGGTAGGGTAGAGGATTGACTGCTAAAATACGCACCATACGGACAACCACGCATACAGCGGTTTCTAAATTGACAAGTACCTCTGCCGTTCAAACCCTTCGGGTCGGTGATGTGTGCGACCCTGCCAATAGTCATCATTCTGTCGTCGAAGTTTTTAGCGATATTTTCGCGCAATACTTCTTCGACACAATTGAAATCCATTGGCGGTTGGAATATACCGTCAGGCAATTGCGGCAAACCTTCTTTCCGACCACTCACACCGACATGTGCTTCCACGTAATCGTACCATTTCGCAATATCTTCATATCGAATGGGCCAATCTATTCCAATGCCTTCCTTCGCATTTGCTTCAAAATCCATCGGACTCCAACGGTAGCTTTGCCGCCCCCACATCAACGAGCGTCCGCCTACCTGATAGCCGCGAATCCAATCAAAGCGTTTGCCTTCGGCTTCTTCGTAGGGGTGTTCGCTGTCTTTTACGAAGAAATGTATATACGCCTCATTCATGGTATAGCCACCGAAGCGACCTTGTACGGGATAATCCTTTTCGATGACTTCCGGCGTCAATTTTTTATCTTCTACCTTGAAATCCCATGGATCCATATTAGCAGTATGATAATCGACTACGTGCTTGACATTTCTACCTCTTTCGAGTACCAATGTTTTGAGCCCTTTCTCACAGAGTTCTTTAGCTGCCCAACCGCCACTGATGCCACTACCGACAACAATTGCATCATAGGTATCAGGACTATTTTCTGTGAATAAATTCATGACTAATGAGTGAATGAGTGAATTTTGAATGAATGAATCATTTTAGATTTAGTGATTTTAGATTTTTGATTGGTAGAACAGAGTTTCGCGTAGCGAAATTTAATCAAAAATCACCTAATCAAAAATCAAAGGTTTCCTTTCTTCAGTTGTTCCACCGCATAATCGGCAGCGCGTGCTGTTAGTGCCATATATGTGAGACTTGGATTTTGACAAGCTGCGCTCGTCATACATGCGCCGTCTGTATTGAATAAATTCGGAACTTGGTGTACTTGATTCCATTTATTGAGAACGCTCGTTTTGGGGTCGCGCCCCATACGTGCTGTACCCATTTCGTGGATACCCAAACCTACACCGTAAGGAGCTTCGTAAGATGATACATTTTTGAGACCTGCCTTCTCCAGAATTTCGATGGCAGATTCAGCCATGTCTTTACGCATCTTTTCTTCGTTCTCTTTGATTTCGGTGGTGAAGTTGACGATTGGAAGCCCCCATTTGTCTTTTTTATTGGTGAGTTCCATTTTGTTGTCGTGATAAGGCAACATTTCACCAAAAGCTGTCATGCCAAATCGCCATGAACCGGGTTCAAACATCTCATCTTTATATGTACCACCGAAGCCCAATTCAGCTACTCCACGCATCCAGTTTTTGCGACTTGCGCCACCTTGATAACCGTACCCGCGCAAGAAATCCTTTTTAGTTTCGGGTCTGCCCGGCAAGTTGCGGAAGCGTGGGATATAGATACCGTTCGGGCGTCTGCCTTTAAAATATTTATCTTCGAGTCCCTCAAAATCGCCACTCGCTCCTACACGGAAATGGTGGTCCATCATATTATGTCCCAATTCGCCTGATTCAGCACCGATACCATCAGGGAAACGGTTGCTTTTACTCATCATCAGGATTTGGGTAGAAGCTACAGCAGAGGCATTCAGGAAAATTACTTTTGCTTTGAAGAAGTATTCCTTCTTTGTCTCTGCATCAATCACACGGACACCGCTTGCGCGTTTTTTATCTTCATCATATACGACTTCATACACAATCGAATTAGGACGCATAGTCATATTACCTGTTTCATTGGCAGCAGGTAGGGTAGAGGCTTGACTACTGAAATATCCTCCATAGGGACAGCCGCGCATACAGCGATTTCTAAACTGACAGGTTCCCCGACCGTTCAAACCTTTTGGGTCAGTGATATGCGCCGTTCTGCCGATAGTCATGATTCTATCGTTGAAGTTTTTGGAGATGTTTTCACGTAACACTTCTTCTACACAATTGAAATCCATTGGTGGTTGGAAAACTCCGTCGGGTAGTTGTGGCAAGCCCTCTTTTCTACCACTCACACCTATATATGCTTCTACGTAATCATACCATTTTGCGAGGTCTTCATATCGAATGGGCCAATCCACTGCAACACCATCCTTTGCATTTGCCTCAAAATCCATCGGACTCCAACGATAACTCTGTCTTCCCCAGACCAGTGAGCGTCCGCCTACTTGATAACCGCGAATCCAATCAAAGCGCGTACCTTTTGTCTCTTCATAAGGATGTTCGCTATCTTTCACGAAGAAATGTACATGCTCATCCCTCACCGTATAGCCTGTGCGACGTTGTTTGGGATAGTCGCGCTCCAAGTCTGCTTCCGACAATTTATCTTCGGGTTTAAAATCCCATTTATCCATATTGGCAGTTGTATAATCTACCACATGTTTGACATTTCTGCCTCTTTCGAGTACCAGTGTTTTGAGTCCCTTTTCGCAGAGTTCTTTGGCAGCCCAACCACCACTAATACCACTGCCTACCACGATTGCATCATAGGTGTCCGGACTATTTTCCGTAAATAAATTCATTGAAATCGGTTTTTAGAAAAAATAGTTTGAGTTGCAGGTTGCTACTCATAGCTCGCAACGTAAAATTTGTTTATGGACTAAAGATATGAAATTATAATTGAGTGTTTTTGAATTATTTCAAATTTTATTTGTTATTTAGAATAAGTCTAATAATTGTAGTAAGTACACTAAGTGGTTGATGTGGATATTTCTGTTTGTTGTTGGATGATGGCTGCGAAATTTTATGTACGCGCAGCCTCATATAGGTTTACCCGGTGGCAACAGCGCATCCTTTTTCAATACCAACTCGCAAGGTGGACTGCTTGGACAACGCCAAGCCAGATTGGAAGCTATGCTCAACAATTCACCCAACATTCAAAACACGACCAACCAACCAATTTCTGCACTATTGGAAGGTGTCATACTCAAGCAAAACGCACCCAATCCTTTCAATAATATCACAACTATCTCATACGAAATTCCCACAGATTTGAACGATGCCTCACTCATGATTTATGATATAAACGGCAAAACAATTGCTCAATACACCATTACAGGTAATGGTACTGTTCAGTTTGATGCTTCGCAATTTACAAGTGGCACATACTTCTACGCCATTATTGCCGAAGGAAAAACATCTGCAACTCAAAAAATGATTATTCAGAAATAATCCAGACACATCTGACTCAAAATGCCGGAGAACGTCAGTTCTTCGGCATCTCGTATTTATAAATATGATAGCAAGGTAGTAGATACAAAACGCATGGTAATTGCAAAATAATTTATAAATACATATAAAATTTATTAAATATTTATTTTAAACAAAAAATAATATTTCGACGTTATAAAACCCGAATTGCAACGCAATTCGGGTTTTATTATTTTTAACGAATCACGAGTAACGATTACACGAATCACGACAACACATGGACGACATGAAAAGAAGACAATTCATCAAAGGTTCTGCAATATTGGGAATGGGCGTAGCAAGCACTTCACTCGTAGCTAATTCAGGAATGTATCACGCTGATAGCAAGCGCAAAATCTACCGCATACTTACCGCCAAAGGTGTCAATGTAGGCACACTACCCGTCATGCGCGCTTTTGCAGGCGACCAAAACGACTATGTATCGCCTTATGTGCTGTTTGATGAATTCGGTCCTGTAAATGTCAATCCCGGCAGCGACCCGCTTCGCGTAGATGCACACCCACATGCGGGGGTTACGCCTACCACCTATTTCCTTGATGGTTCGGGGCATCACAAGGATAGTTTGGATTATGATTTCCAGATTGCGAAGGGCGATTTTATGATGTTCAGTTCCGGCAAAGGCGCGATTCACATGGAAGAATCCGGCAAGCAACTCTACGATGAAGGCGGCTTTTATCATGGCTTTCAAATATGGCTCAATACCCCCTCTGCCCATAAATTTGATGCGCCCACTACCACAGTCAACCGTGTAGCTGATATGGATAAAATCGAAACTGACGACTACTCCATCCAAGTCATTTTAGGCGAATTGGGCGACGCCAAATCCACCATACCACTACATGCTCCGGCGTTTTATTATCATGTAAAAATGAACGACGATACCCGCCTCGACATTCCAACAGACCCTACACACAATGCGTTCATCTACCTCATCAGTGGCAAACTCGAACTCGAAGGCGGACGCGAACTCAAAGCCAATCAAGTTGCTCTCTACCAACGCGGCGAAAGTCTCATCAATCTCTACGCCGAATGTGCCGCAGAAATGCTCATACTTGGCGGACAACCACTCAACGAACGTGTGTTTTCTTACGGACCCTTTGTGATGAATAATGAAGAACAAATCAAGCAATGCATTCATAATTATAATGCAGGATTAATGGGGAATCCGGCGGTCGTGAATCAGTAGTGCCGTTATTCGTTGACTCGTTATTCGTTTTTTTAACTAATTAATAATCAATAACTTACTGTAATTTTTAATTGTCAATGAATTACGAATTAAACCAGTAGAATAAGTTTTAAACTCCAAATTCCAAAAAACAAATTCCAAATTCCTCTCGGCTCAGGCGAGACCAATTTTTGACGTGTTTTAGCCACATTTTATTGGAATTAGCTCATTCCACAATTTGGGTTACTTTAATCGAATACGACCAAATTTTAAATATGTGCTGATTTGTTAGTATTTTTGTGAAAATAACGTAACATGGATTTTTCTGTTTCTACTGCCAAATAAATATAAAATGAAATTAATCCGCCAACACGAACACGAACTTTATCAGGTCTGTCAATTGTCACAGGTAGATGAGTTGTATGTATTCGGTTCAATATTAACAGATAAATTTGATGATAGCAGCGATATTGATATGTTGGTTTC
>CALHBW010000481.1 GCA_937930625.1 uncultured Saprospiraceae bacterium
CATACTACTATACATGAGTTAAAAAATAAAAAATCAACTGTCTTGCTGAATTTATTTCAGCATCTTCCGAACGATAGAAAACCAATGCCGCACAAAACATCTAACTTTTTGATTATGAATAAAATACAAAATTGCAACTCACATTTAACATCGTGCTTGTGGCTCGGGAGATTCTGAAATAAATTCAGAATGACGTACTGGTTTTAGGTTCATGTATAGTAGTATGTAAAAGCACTTAAAATTACATCTTAATAAATTGACAACCATATTTTTATAGAGAAAATGCTTCCAAATGAATGTCTTCTTTTCCAAAAAAGTCGTTTGTTGTTCTTCTGTTTGTTTGTGCATATTTATATTGATTTTTACATTCAAATAAATAGAAATATTAAAGAATCAAAAAATACAACACTTCACAATTTCACAATTTTAACAATCCCACAATTTTTTAATCCAAAACAATTTTATACTTTTGGATGCAGAAACAAAATCATATCATTTAAACGTGGCGCGGAGCGTCCGGCTCGTATTCGCCTTAGTCGCGATGAAATTAAAAAAACAAGCGAGTCGGACGCCCCGCGTTTTTCGTCATGTGATTTGAGAATTATATCACATACGACCAATTTTCAAACTAAAAATACGGTAGAGACGCGATTAATCGCGTCTCTACGATATTATGTTGGTTAAAACAAAAGGCATTGTCCTACGCAGCATCAAATATGGCGAAACAAGTCTGATTTGTGATATTTACACAGAAGAATTGGGCTTGCGGAGCTATATCATTTCGGGTGTACGAAAACAGAAGGCGAAGGTCGGGGCGAGTCTTTTGCAGATAATGACGCTCTTGGATTTGGTGGTCTATAATCGCAAAGACCGCGAGCTGAATCGCACCAAAGAAATCAAGCCCGATTTGCTGTATCGTTCCATTCCTTTTGATGTCAGAAAACGTGCGGTGGGTACATTTATGACCGAGCTACTCCGCAAGACCATCCGCGAAGCCGAACACCAACCCGAACTCTTTAGTTTCATTCGCAATAGCTTTCTTTTTTTGGACGAAACGCCGCACAATCCTGCCAATATTCATCTTTATTTTATGGTGCATTTGTCTCATTATCTAGGCTTTATGCCGGGGGGGGCTTACTCCGATGATGTGCCATATTTTGATTTGCGTGAAGGTGTCTTTACGCCCGAACAGCCCGACCAAGTCTATTGTATCAAGCCCGAAGCTGCAGCAATTTTATCTCAATTTATCACCAAATCCATCACCCAAATTCACACGATTGAATGTACGAATGAATTAAGACAAAATTTATTGGACAAATTGATTCTTTTCTATCGTTATCATGTGGAAAATATGCAGGAATTGAACGCGCATTTGGTCTTACGAGAGATTTTTTGAGTAAAAAATTCCGAAAAATAACATATTTGACGTTTTTGAACTATTTTCTACCGCAATTATCTTATAAATTGCGGACATGATACTCATCCCGCAACGCCTGTTCGATAATCCGCAAGTCACGACTATTATGCGTGATGGCAATGTTTGTATTCTCAAAAAAGAATTGCATACACCAGTCATCAAAAAGGAAGGCTACATCTCCAATCACGTCATTTCTGTCTTGCTTTCCGGTGAACAACATATAAAAAATTATGATGAACAAACCATTCGCATCCGTGCGGGAGAGGTCTTGTTTATTCCGCGTGGCATGTATCATGTAACGGATTTATTGCCCAAAGAAGGCACTTTTCAAAGCCTGTTATTTTATTTTGATGATAATATCATTCAGGAATTTTTGGCAACTTCTAAAGTGACTGAAGTATCAAGAACTGCCGTTCCCGACCATCTCAAATTTGGTATTGTGCCTTCTGTACAGCTTTTTGCCGAGTCGCTTATCCATATTTACGAATCCAATTCGCTGCGCGATAAAAAAATTCTACAATTAAAAATCCTCGAATTATTGTTACTCTTGAATGGCTTGGCAAAAGAACAAGACTTCGCCAACTTCCTCTTTCGACTCACCTTACCCAAGAAACGCAATATCAAAACCTTCATGCAAAACAACTTTGACAAACCCCTCAAAATCGAAGATTACGCCTATCTCACAGGCAGAAGTGTCAGCACATTTCGACGGGATTTCAAATCATCTTACGACATCACGCCGCAAAAATGGCTCAAAGAAAAACGCCTCGAAAAAGCCCTTACCATTCTTAATAATCAAGAAATCAGCGTCACGCAACTCGCTTATGAAGTGGGCTATGAAAACATTTCCTACTTCATTAAAGCATTTAAAAATCACGTTGGGCAATCTCCAAAGCAATACATTCTCTCCAAACACCGCAATAATTTGAATTAAACTTATACTTCGTATGAAAATAGCTTTTATCGGACTCGGTATCATGGGCAGCCGTATGGCTGCCAACCTACTCAAAAACGGCGCAGACCTCACCGTATTCAATCGCTCCAAAGCTCCCGTCGAAGCCCTCGTAGCACAAGGCGCGAAATCTGCTCCTACTGCCAATGAAGCCGTCAAAGATGCGGACATCGTATTCAGTATGCTCTCTACGCCGGAAGTCGTCGAATACGTATTTATGTCGGAAGGCGGCGTACTTTCTGCGATGCCATCCAATGCCATTTGGGTAGATTGTACAACGGTAAATCCATCGTTCAGCGCAAGCGAAAAAGCAGCCGCAGATAAAGTCGGCATACGTTTCATAGACGCTCCCGTAGCCGGCACACTTCCACATGCACAAAACGCCGAATTAGTCTTTTTTACGGGTGGCGAAGCTTCACTTTTGGCAGAGGTCGAACCTTATCTCAATCACATGGGAAAAAAGGTATTACACATCGGCGAAACGGGAAAAGGGGCATCTTTCAAAATGCTGGTCAATATCATGCTGGCACAGTCGATGATTATTTTTTCGGAAGCAGTTTTGTTGGGTGAAAAAATGGGTATGGAAAAAGATTTCCTACTCAATGCACTGCCCGGTTTGGTCGTCTCTGCACCCTTTACTAAATTCAAAGCTGAAATGGTTCGTTCCGGCGAATACGATGTACAATTTCCCTTGGAATGGATGCACAAAGACCTTCATCTCGCAGCTATTTCTGCTTATGAAATGAATCAGCCATTGTATCTCGCCAATGTTGCTAAAGAATTATTTGCGGAAGCCAATAAGAAAGGTATGGGACGATTGGATTTTGCAGCAATTCATAAGTATTTGGAAGAGCGATAAAAAAGTTATCAGTTGATAGTTCATGGTTCATAGTTCATAGTTGTTCAATTTTTGAACTGACAACTATGAACCATGAACTATGAACTTCCAACTATGAACTATGAACTATAAACTATCAACTTGATAGCCCAACTTTCGTGTTAGACTTTAAAATCCAACAAGAAATTTTTCACCTCATTACCAAATTTCTCCCCATCATCAAACAAAAATTTCACTTCGATAGGAAGGGCATAAATTGGCAAGTCGTGTTGCAACAAATAAGGCTTGTGCATATCCAAACGGAGGGTATCTTTTTCTGTGGTAATGATAATTTTATTATCGGAATTAATTTCTTCAAATTTACTACGAATACGCCCGATGTCTGTTTTTTCAAAAAGGTGGTGGTCGCGGAAGGAAATCATCGTGAGTGACCGCACTCTCGGTCTCAAATACGCCTCTAAATATTGTGGTCGCGCTATTCCACAGACCAATAATACGTCCTGTGTTCCGTCTAAATTAATCTCTAAATCAAGTTGGTAAATGTGGTAAGGTGTAAAATATTCGTAAGCCGAAAAATAAACATTTTGATAGCTGTACGGCTGCATTTTCTTGAGAAATTCATCGCGCTGTGCTTCCGTCAAATCTTGTGGGCATTTACTGACTACCAACGTATTAGCACGTTTATATGCCGATGACCACTCTCGCAATCGCCCCGAAGGTACGAGGTAATCCGTCATAAACGGAAATTCGTATTCGGTCAGCAAAATATTCATCCCGGCTTTCATAGAGCGATGTTGAAAACCATCGTCGAGAATGATAGCTTGCAAGTCGGGGTCAATCATCAACATTTGCGGAATTGCCATCGTACGCTCCTCTGCCACCGCGACCATGATACCCGGAAATTTACGTTTGAATTGCATCGGTTCGTCACCCGCATTAGCTGCTGTATCATTCGCATGTACGATGCGAAAACCGCGCGTTTTGCGCCCGTAGCCGCGACTGAGCGTAGCCACTCGTATGTACTCGCGCAACAAGCGCACGAGGTACTCCGTATGCGGTGTTTTGCCCGAACCGCCTACGGTCAAATTGCCCACACAAATTATCGGAATATCAAACCGAAAACTCCGCAACAACTCCGTGCGGTACAGAAAATTACGCACGCTGACGCCCATGCCGTAGAGCAGCGCGAATGGGGCAAGGATTAAGCGAGTAAGTGGGTCGTTTTGCAATGTTTAGTAATTATTTTTATTTGGTTTCGACATCAGCTATAACTTTAGCTAAGTTATCATGGACTGTTCTAATTTGCTCAATAATATTTTCGGTTAGCGTTTTATATTCCTTGTAAGCCAGCTGTACAGCATTGACATGAGAACCTATGGCACCATCGGCAGGTTTGAGTAAAAAGATAGGTTTGCGAGATTCTACCGACATGATATGCAGACCATGGTAGTGCCTGATTGTCGAAAGTAAAAAATGCGGCTCCTCAGAAGGGGCTTCTAAGCCCATAAAATCACTTTGAAAGTAGTAAGGAACTCGCTTGCCCCAATCAGTGAACGGTCCCGGCGGTATGCTTTCCCGAATGGTATGTCGTATAAATACGTAACCAAGCCAAGTTGACAAGGGAGAATATTTTTGATTATAGGAGTTACTATATAATTCCCATTTCTCATCCTTCCACAATTTTATCTGCTTACCAATATTTTGAATATTAGATAAAGAAAATACATTAGCAGAAACGGGCAAAATGAGATTTTGCAGAGTCATAAAAGCCGCCCGATTAATCGCGCTGAAATTGGTACTTAAATTTACAATGGTATAGTCTGCATTAAATCTGTCACTTGCTTCTTGGATTGTCTCATAGAAAAGCATCGTATTTTCAAATCCTTCATCATATCTTTTCGACCAACTATCACTAAATTTTTCTTCAAAAAGAGCCAGTTCGGGATCGGCGGCTATCACGCCTATTTTATCGCTCAATTCATGTATGTATGGGTTTTGAGGAGTTCCTTTTTTTTGATTTAAATGTTGAACGGCTCGGATAATCGTTGGTCTGTCTTGCGCCTCTCTCTCGTATATTTCGTGTAATTTTTCAATTTTAAAGAATCTGGCAGTGAGCATCGTCTGCGTATCCAAATCCACCACAAGCACCCGATGCCCCAACTCCGCCAACATATATGTAACATGATATATCAACGAAGTCTTGTCAACGCTATATTCGTTATTGAAAAATGCGATTGTATTCATATTTGTTTTTTATAAATAATGACTTCAAAGCTCGCGGGTTGGTCGAGTGTAAATTGAGGTTCGGAATTACCATTTTTAGTTAATGCGGCAATAGCACGTTTTACTCCAATATTAAATTGATTGACAAAACCGAGATTCTTGGCAGCTTCGGCAATGATAGGATTTCGATAATCGTTTTCTGACGGAAAATTGTCGGAATTAGCTTTGCCATACAACCCTCCTGCGTTGGAAATGAGGATTTTATCTGAAAATTCATAAAATTTAATCGGAGCATTAGATTGATAATCTCTGTGAATTATTGCGTTGTAAAGTAGTTCTTGTATAGCACTTGAGGGATAATTAAATTGATATTTTTCTCCTAAACCTGGGAGTACCTTTTTTACAATCTGAGATTTGATAAAATTACTCATCTCTCTCATTTGGGTGGTCAAGTCACCCGAAAAAGCACGTTCAAAGTCAAAATCACTGACTTCATCATCTCCCGTAAAACGCACATATTGTACATATGCCCCCGGAAGGTAATGAGTTGGATTATTGCCAAACATCAAAATGCCTGCATGAGTAGGGCAATCAGCTTTTAAGTCATAAAATTTCAGAGAGGCAAGTTGTTCCTTAATTTCTCGGTGGTTGGCTTCCAGAGCCTCTGCATCAATGGCAGTAGGCAAGTAAAATAATTTGAAAACACTGATACTCAGGCTATCTATCGTGCTTTCTCGACAAGGTAACGCATCAAAAGACCGTGCAAAAGAAGAACGTTTTTCGCTCAAAATACGTTCATCTTCAATATTGGCAACACTTTTTCGAGGTCCTATTCTAACATACACTTTATGATTGAACCGAACCGGAGGATGATAACTTGGTTGTACTTCTACAACCAATAATTTTTTACCGTTAGGATAAGTAAATATTTCAGGTATAATTACAGGTGGAGGAAGAATATTGCCCTCATTACGAAACGCAGCTATTCTTTGTATCAGCTTTTCATTTATCTCAATATCAGCGATACTCCCATCGTCATGTGCTCCTATAATCAGATAACCCGGCTTACCAGAATTAGGTAAATCATTGGCGAAAGCACAAATAGCCTCACCAAACTTCTTATGATTATTGATAGAAACGGTCTTTTCTACTCTACTCGTTTCCATTTCCACCAACAATTTATCTAATTCTTCCTGCGAAATCATGATGTATTTTTGTCAAATATAAACAAAACGTCGGACTTTTGCTTTCAGTTCGTTCTTCAAATTACTATATCCAGATATTTGAGACAAACTTTAAACCCTTTTTCTCGAAAATAAGTTTTCGTCGATTGCGGCGTACGCTGGCTCGTGACCAATACAAAATCGCCACCCCAAGCTCCAAGTGACTTCACTTCACCCCAAAAATCATTGAAATACAAATCTTTCGCCATACGCAATTTGAGGGAAGACGATACGATGTCTTCATGTTCGCGGATGACGGCATTAAGTTCGGGCAGACTAGTGGAAAATTGAAAGCGTTGGGAGAGAACGCTGATTTGTTGGAGGCGTTCAAGTTTTTTATCTTCGTCGTCCCATGCTCTGTAACGCTCTATTGCTTCGCGACTGTTTTGTTTTTTATTTAAATGAACTAAATATAAATTTTTCAAAAAGGGCAAATTTTCACCCGTTTCAGGATGTTTGCCAAATTCGGTGGGTTGGTAAGCGCGGACTTTTTCTTGTTTTTGAAAAAAAATCGGCGTCTCCACTTCCGCACAAATCAAATCGTAACCCGACCCGCCAAATGTTTTATCCAGCAATTCAAATGGATTTAATTTTGCCCATTTTGCTACCATATAAACTAAGGTAGAACTGCTTCCGAAGCCCCAATTACGCGGAAATTCGAGTCGTGTAGTGATTTTGAGTTGCGTTTCGCCGCGCATAAAGTCCAAGTCTTTTGAACGGGCATAGCGCATCATTTTTTGGAGTATTTCGGCGGCTTCCTCATCTGTAGTAGAGAGAATGTCAAGCGTCGGTAATTCAAATCGCGCCTCAAACCACGTCTCGCCCCGCAAGGTCAGACTTTGCCAGTGCAGTCCCGCTTCTTCGCCTTGTGTCACACTCATGCGTTGCCCCATACGTAGAGGCACTGCCAAGCCCACCCCACCGTCCAAGATGAAGTATTCGCCCGATAATAGTAGCTTTCCATTGCCACGAAAATTGAGGTTGGTCGTATCTTTCGACATAAAGTTTTGGTTTAATACGATAATGCTATAATGCGTCAATGCTATAATGTTTCTCCATTAACGCATTGCCACATTATCGCATTGGCGCATTATATTTCATGTATAACGTGCAAAACTGCGGATTTTCTGCGATATTTGTAGGAATGTACGTTTTTTTTGGAAAAGATATTATTTCACAGAAAAATAAATATGCAAAGAGATACGATTGTACCGATGTTGATGATGGTGGCGATGTTTGGAATGTTTATTCATTATGACTTGACGAGTTCTACGCAGTATTCGGTGATAGATTCGGTGTGGCCTTCGATTATTTTAATTATAATTATTTTTATTATTGTTATCATTCGTGGGAAAGCGATAAACTTATGATAAATATTCACGTTTCGCTGAAATCAAAATTAAAAAATAACAATTAGAGCGAAATGCTCCGTACCGACGTCTTTAGCCGTCGCAGGAGTGTAAAATAGATTTGTGATAAAAAAATTTCAATTACTTAAAAATTAAAATAAAATTCACTTGACGGCTAAAGACGTCAGTACAGGTCTAACGTGAATAAATAGAAAAAAATGCAATCAAGATACATCAATCCATACACCGATTTTGGTTTCAAGAAATTGTTTGGCGAAGAAGCCAACAAGGACTTGCTCGTGGATTTCTTGAATCAATTGCTACCTCATAAGCACCAAATTAAAGAACTTTCTTTTCAAAATACCGAACAATTACATGATATATCTGTCGATAGAAAAGCGATTTTTGATATACATTGTATCAGTAAAACGGGGGAGCGTTTTATTGTAGAGATGCAAAAAGCTAAAATCAAATTTTTCAAAGACAGGGCTTTATTTTACACCACATTTCCTATAAAAGAACAAGCAAAAAAAGGGGACTGGAATTTTAAATTAGACCAAATTTATTATATCGCTATTTTGGATTTTTTCTACGATGAAGAAGAAGAAAAAGCAAAAGTAAGGCGAGCAGTAGAACTCAAAGACCAAGATTGTAAAGTATTTTATGATAAATTACAATATATCTTTTTGCAAATGCCCGCGTTCAATAAAAAAGAGCATGAACTCAAAACGCATTATGACAAATGGCTGTATTTCTTGAAAAATTTAGAAGATTTTGATGATATACCCGTAATCTTGCGAGAACCTATTTTTGAAAAAGCATTTAAAACCGCTGAAATTGCCAACCTTAATAAAAAGGAATTTGATAAGTACGAAAAAAGCCGACTATCGTATTTAGAGTTAGTCAATGTCGTAAAAACAGGACAAGAAGAAGCACTCATCAAGGGTGAATTAAAAATGACCAAAGAACTCATCAAACAAAATATTTTGACAGATGAGCAAATCGCGCAAGTTGTAAGTATTCCATTAGAAGAAATACAAAGAATACGAAAGGGTTTATCAAAATAACAAGTTAATGCAAGCAACAAAACTCAACAACATTAGCAACAAAATGCACCGGAAATCGACATATATACCCGCAACGAAGGCGATTTATGGCACATAAAGCGTGTGTCAGGAATAGAAAATTCCTTACTTTTGCAATCCCTTGATATTG
>CALHBW010000482.1 GCA_937930625.1 uncultured Saprospiraceae bacterium
CAAACCAATTTTAGCCAAGTGATTTTTGATAATTACATCATCTTTAGTGGCTTGTTCGAGGGCTGCTGCCTGAGCTTTTTTGGCAGCTTCGGCTTCTTGACGTGCTGCCTCTGCCGGGTCAAGCAATTCGATGTCAAATACCAAAGGAGAATTTGGCGGAATATTCGCACCCGCACCACGCTCACCGTATGCGAGAGCAGAAGGGATGACAAATTTACCTTTACCGCCGGGTTTCATCATGCCCATTGCCTCTTGCCAGCCTTTAATGACACGTCCCAATTGAAATTTAAATGGAACACCTCGCTCCACAGAAGAATCAAAGACGTTGCCATTCAATAGCGTACCATGATAATGCGCCGTAATATTGTCAGCAGGTGTCGGGTGTGCGCCTTCGCCTTCTTTTTCCATGATGTAATAAATACCCGAAGCGGTTTTTGTAGCTTTGCTATACAAGCCTTGTTCTTTTAGAAATGCCTGCATATCAGCATCTTGTGTGCCGGGTTTTGCTGCATCAAATGAAGCACCACCACCGCAGCCGATGAGTATTAATATAGCAAGACTGAATGTTAGTAATTGAATTGATTTTTTCATTTTAATTGTACTGATGTGCCAACGTGCTGATGTGCTGATGTGCTTGGTGTTGTCGTGTTAGGTGTTATGGTGTTATTGTTTTATCATTTCAAAAAAATAAACGATAATACGATAACACGGCAACACAAAACACAAAAAACATCAGCACGTCAGCACATCAACACATCCGCACGTAATTTATTTTATTTCAAAAAGTTCTACTTCAAAAACGAGGACATCATTCGGCTTAATTTTGCCACCCGGACGCGGGTGAGGTCCGTAACACAAGCCCGATGGAATGTAAAATGTACCTTTTCCGCCTTCTTTGAGTAGTGGGATAGCTTCCTGCCAGCCTTTGACGACTTGCCCAAGTCCAAACTCAATAGGCTTGCCTCTTTTTACCGAAGAATCGAAGACCGTACCATCCAATAAAGAACCGTGATAGTGGACTTTTACCTTATCGGTAGCTGTAGGATTTTCTCCTTCACCTTCTTTTTCGATAGTGTAATAAATACCCGAATCGGTGCGTTTGGCAGTTTTGTCAATACCAAGTTTTGTCAAGTGTTCTTTGATGAGTACGTCATCTTTTTCGGCTTGTTCGCGGGTTTGGGCTTTCGCTTTTTCCTTCGCTTCTGCCTCCAATCTTTCGGCTTCCTCCTTGCTGAATAATTCGATGTCAAATATCAATGGCGTATTCGGTCCAATTATTTTACCCACACCACGCTCGCCATACGCGAGATTTGAGGGGATGATAAATTTGCCTTTACCGCCCGGCTTCATCATACCCATTGCTTCCTGCCAACCTTTAATGACACGTCCCAATTGAAATTTGAAAGGCTGACCTCTATCCACCGAAGAATCGAATACTGTACCATCCAACAAACTACCGTGATAGTGTGCTGTAATGGTTTCGCTCTTTGTCGGGTGTTCGCCCTCACCTTCTTCTTCCATGATATAATAGATGCCCGAATCGGTTTTTTCGGCTTTTTTGTGCAATTTATTTGCTTTGAGATAGGCTTGCATGTCGGCATCTTCCGTATTGGGTTCGGCAGGAAGATAGGAAATGGAACCACATCCTATTAGCGTGAATGTAATGCAGCTGATTGCAAGTAGTTGAATTATTTTCATTTAATTTAGTTATTGGTTGAATTGGTTTATTGGTTTATTGGTTGATTAGGTTTATTAGGTTATTGAGTTGATTGAGTTTATTAGGTTTATTAGTTTATTGAGTTATTGGTTTGCATAGTAAAATAATAATCAGATAGTCAACCAAATCAACTCAATCAACCAAATCAACCAAATAATCACCCCACGTCTCCGTCCGCGTCACGTTTAATTTCTTTTGCGGGAATGACGTATTCATTTTTACGAAATTTTTCTTCATCCTCCGAATATTCTGTATCGAGTTCAAAGGAAGTGTTTTTGCGGTCTTCATAAGTTCGCTCTTCTTCGTTGGATTCTTGTGGAGGAACGAGTTCGTCGAATATTTTTTCGACTTTTTCTTTGATATTACGCGGGTCTGTACCCGAATTTAGGGCTTCGCTGAGTTCAGCGATTTGGCGCGTAAATTTGGCGCGGGTCTTTTTAATATCACCCAGTAATTTGGATTTTTCGCGATTGATAACTTTGATAGCTTTCGATTTCCCACCAAACATAATCTCCACCGTCTCCACAAAACGTTTCAAAATACGATAGACCAACGACGAAGCAAAACCCCCGACCATCGCTAATGTCGGACGTGCAAGTAGTTCGAGTTTATCATTTGCTTCGGTCATCGGAATCAAGGTTGCCAATAACATCCCGGCAATCAATCCCAAGACAAATCGCATCCAATAGGACGACAAAAAAATCGGGTCGAATGTACCTTTAGTAATGTATTCATCTGCTTCAAATAACTCCGCGAAAGATGCGCCAAGTCCGGCTGCTGCCATAAAAAACAGTAAATTGGTCAACATCGGCAAACCCGAACCTTGTATGGCTTCATCGCCTCCCGTCAGACTCACATACGAAAGCATACTCAATAGAATGAATACGACCAGACAAATCAGAGCCGCCCCCATCATCTGCCTTACAAAACTCACCGGCGAAAGAAATTTGAGAAAACTCGATTTATTTTGCTCGTCAATCAAATAACGAATCGAATCCGGCGTAGCAGGATAAACGATTTTAGTCAATCGCTCATGCGTGGTGACTATCGCCTTCAAATCACCAACGACTTTTTCATCATAATGCACACTGTCGGCATCGCACTCGCCTCTGTCAACGGAGTCCTTCAGTATATACGATTCGAGTGTTTTGACAATGGAAGAAGGGACTGCGATACCTTTATTTAAGGCATAACGCAACATGAGGTTGCTGTCCAGAATGTATTGCTCACGAATGGATGGTTCTTGCGACATGGTTTAGTTTGATGGTCGATAGTAATCAATGAGTGAATGAGTGAATTTTGAATGAGTGAATAGAAATGCGATAATACGTCACAATGTGTTCGCCAATTATGAATTTTGAATGAAAAATTTTGAATGAAAAAAATATTTAATTTATTAATTGTCCATAAAAAACAAAGTAAAATTTATTTGTCATTCAAAATTCATAATTCAAAATTTGGCGAAGACATTGACGTCAATACTACAATGAAGAAAATATTGTCGCATTATCGCATTGTTTCATTAGAAATCATTCACTCATTCAAAATTCACTCATTCACTCATTGATTTATCGACTATTACGAAATAACGGACAAAATTAGGAAAACTTGTGCGCTTGGATAAATATTATGCAATAAATCTCTGCTTGATAATTTGCATATTAATATCAGAAATGCGAAATTAGCGCATCAAACTATTTTTAATCTCATTGTTGTTGATAAACCAACACTATTTTTTCACCTTATTAGTAAGTAATTAGGCAAAAACAAGCGATACTTTTTAGCCCCACAATTCGCTGAAAGCGAATTAATCATTGAACTTGACACTTGAGCTTGCACTTGAACTTACTTAACCTGTTAAAGCGATGAATCTATACCCACAATCTCCTCTTGGCATGGATGCCGATTTTGCGAAACCCAATGCACAGTACAACAGTCGTGTTATTATGGTCTTATTGGGCATGATGCTGTTTTTTGTGCTTTATGTTGGCTTTGTGATAGCTTCGGGCTACTTGTTTTATTTGGCTGTAATGAATGTTTATTCTTACGGTCTTGGTCCCGGTTTTTTCGGAACGCTCTTTAAAGTTGCTCTCGTAGTAGGTGCGGCGATGTTGTTTGTTTTTACCTTGAAATTTTTATTCAAAAGACATTCATTTGAGAATCCGAAAAATATCGAACTCAAAGAGAAAGAACATCCTGACTTATACCAATTCATTCGCAAGCTATGCGAAGAAACGGGCGCACCCTTGCCGAAGAAGATATTCGTGAATGACGAAATCAATGCGATGGTATTTTACAACAGTACCATTTTGAGTCTTTTTATGCCTGTACGTAAAAATCTCTTGATTGGTTTGGGTTTGGTCAATTCCGTGAATTTGACTGAATTTAAGGCGATTATGGCGCACGAATTTGGTCATTTTGCCCAAAAAAGTATGCGCCTCGGCAGCTACACCTACATGGCAAATCGCATTATACATGACATGGTGTATGACCGCGACAAATGGGACCTTTTTCTGGATAGATGGGCGCAACAAGACATCCGTATCAGCTTCGGAGCTTGGGCGTTGAAGGCTGTTATTTTTGTAGTGCGAAATATTTTGGCATTGATATATCGCGGTATTAATATGTTGTATGCTGCGCTTTCTCGTCAAATGGAATTTCAGGCGGATTTGGTGGCAGTCAGTACGACGGGGAGTGATGCGATAATTACCGGATTGGCGAAGGTCGTAGATGGTTCGCAGGCGATGGCTGTGGCTCGTCAACAACTGGCTGATGCTGCTGACCACGAGTTGTTTACGAAAGATATTTTTTATCATCAAACGCACGCCAAAACCTTCATTGACAGCCTCGAAGAACGCAATGAAAAAGCCCCGCAAAGAACCGACGAACGCGGCGTGACTTATATTTTCAATAAGGAAGACCACTACATTCCGAGTATGTACGCGAGTCACCCGCCTAATTATGACAGAGAATTAAACGCTAAAAAAGAGTACATTAAAGGTGTAGATGATGAGCGTTCGCCCTGGGAACTTTTCGGCAATGCAGCCGAACTAAGAGAGTTGGTCACGAATACAGCGTATAAATTATCGACATGGGGACAAAATAATGACCTCGAATACTCCGAACCCGAAAAGGTACAGGCATTTATACAATCAGAAATAAAAGAAACTGTTTTTGATAAAAAATATAAAAATGCTTACGATAGCCGTTATCTGAAGGGTATCGAAATTGATAATCCCAAGAAATTAGTTGCCAAATTTAAAGAAGAATTTGAGGACGACACTCGTAAAGCCTACGATGCACTTTATGGTGAATATTTGGACGAAGGATTGGCGCGTATAAAAAAACGCGAGGAAGCGGTCAACGAACTCGTCGGGGCTGTGCAAAGTACTTCCGGTAAATCATTTGTTTATAAAGAGAAAAAATACAAAAAAGATGAGGCAGGGGAGATGTTCAAAGAATTGAGCGAAGAATTTGATAAAGAATGGGAATGGTATGCTGATTTTGACCAAAAGGTATTGGCGATTCATCTGTATATGGCGAAGAAAATGAAGATGAAGGAGGAGAAAAAAGAATTGCTGAAACGCTACGAATTTCAATTGAAATTGCAAGACCTTCGACAGCGTGTACATGGCGGTCAGCAGGAAATTAGTGAGTTTGTACAAGATGTTGGTTCGCGGGATATTATGGAGGATGAAGTCTATGACCTGAGAAATATGCTGGTAGAAATGCGTCGGGCTTTCTTGGGATTGCTTGACGAAACCGCCGAAATCGAACTACCAACTTTGAGCAATATGGAAGACATCTCGACTTTGAAAGCCTTTTTGTCGCCCGAAGAAAGGATT
>CALHBW010000483.1 GCA_937930625.1 uncultured Saprospiraceae bacterium
ACGAAGGTTTTTGTGAAAATTGGTGCTTGGTTGACCGAAATGGGGTTTATTTAACCGGATTCGTCTGACGACTGGGGAAATATTCGATATTCAGACCTTTTATTAGCGAGAGAGCAAGGTGCTAAGTGAAGTATGTTGAGGCGAGGTGCGATGCTGAATGTTTGGTTGATGTGAGTGTGAAATGCTGCTGCCAAAAAGTGGTGCTGATGGTACTTTGTGGTGCTTGTTTGCGAAGGATTGGAGCAGCCGTTTTTTACCATAAAAAATAAAAAAAATACGTTGGTTGTGCGTTTGTTTAGTATTGTGAGTCATGCAGAGGGCGGGGAGTTCGCAGAGAATTTTATAAGGGGAACGTGTAAGCGTTATCGCATTGTAGCATTGATTTTTTGAAATTGGGAAAAAATACTGTAACTTTGCAGTTCATTTGAAGAGACATTAGCTCAGTTGGTTTAGAGCGCTGCCTTGACAGGGCAGAGGTCACTGGTTCGAATCCAGTATGTCTCACGACTAAAGTTCAAGCGCAAGCATCAAATTCAAGTACAAGTTTCGATTTTGGTTACGCCAAAATATTGTATTTGATTTGAGAATTGAGCTTGAACTTTTCTTTTTTCAGGACGTAACACAAGCCTGGCAGTGCATTTTGTTAGGGAAGAAAGTGGTGGGTTTAAATCCTGTTACCTTGCTTCCTTTTGTTTAAAAGCCTTTGTAAATCAGTGTTTTGTAAATATTTTTTCCTTTCCTTTCCTTACATTTTCCTATTTTTTTTAAAAAAAAATTAAAAATTTCCGAACAATCGAAGAACTCGTCTCGTACAATATGTTCGGAAACACGATTTTTGTTTATTTGGTTAAAAGGCTAAAATTTATCAAATAGACGACACAAGTTTGAGACGAATTTGCAACGAGTAACGGAAGGCTAAACCGACACTCGTAGAGCAGAGGACATTGGTAGGCAACCTAATCTGTTTATCAAAATATACTGATATGAATATCAGACCTCTAAATGTGAATTCGATGACTGAATTAAACTCCGTACGGTTTGCGCTGATACAGGAGCGGGAGGCTAAAAAGCAACTGGAATATCTGGTTGAAGCCAAAACGCTTGAATTGTATGAGGTGAATAAAATGCTGACCGATACGAATTGTGTGTTGGAAAAACGCATTAACTATCGTACATATGAACTCCAAAGAAGCCTACTTCAACAGAAGTTACTTGCAGAAATTTCCTGTTCGCTGAATTTATTGGAAAATTTCGATGGACAAATCCGTGAGGCACTCCGCAAAATGGGAGAATATGCTGAACTGGATAGAATTTACATCTTTGAGACTGACCTGAAGGCACAGCGTGTCGTCAATAAATTCGCATGGTGCAAGTCCACAGCTACAATTGATACAAATAATTTTGAACAGGCAATTCTGGAGGCGATTCCTTGCTGCAAAGAACATTTATCATCCGGTCAACGAATAGTTGCGAGTCATTTGAGCGCATTGCCCGAAGTGTGTGCAGATATTTTTAATAGTCAGGGAGTACGCTCGGTGATGATCATTCCTTTATTTGTTCGCAATGAATTTTATGGTTTTATAGGTTTTGACACCTGTACGAAGTATAAAGATTGGGACGAATCTGAAATTAATCTCCTCCAAACGGTCTCCAATCTCATTGGTCATGCGTATGAGCGTGAAATTACACAGAGCGAACTAATTGCAGCGAAAGAACAGGCAGAAGCAGCGGCAAAAGCCAAAACTGAGTTTCTCTCTACGATGTCTCACGAAATCAGAACACCCATGAATGCGGTGATCGGACTGTCACATTTGCTGATGCAAGATGAGCCAAAATCCGAACAAATAAATAATTTAAAAACCCTGAAATTTGCCTCTGAAAATCTGTTCTCTTTGATTAATGACGTCCTTGACCTAAACAAGATTGACGCCGGAAGAATTGAATTTGAACGAGTGGATTTTAATCTCGGTACGCTGCTTGACGGACTTGAACATTCTTTCACACTCCTTGCCAAAAAGAACAATACGCGATTTATTGTTGAAAAATCTGCGGATGTACCGCGTTCGCTTATTGGCGACCCGACCCGCCTCACCCAAGTATTGACCAATCTCGTGAGCAATGCGCTCAAATTTACGAAAGATGGATTGGTAACACTGAAAATCAATCTTTTAGAACAAAATTCGGAAACGACTCAACTTGCTTTTGAAGTGAGCGATACAGGTATTGGTATTGCGGCTGATAAGTTGCAAACGATATTTGAGCCTTTCGCACAAGCAGAAACGAACACGACTCGTATGTTTGGCGGCACAGGACTTGGTTTGAGTATTATCCGAAAATTGTTAGCACTCCAAGATAGCGATATTCAAGTAGAAAGTACGCCCGATGAAGGTACAACTTTCTCCTTTGACCTTAGTTTCGGAACAAATCAAACTATTATACAGCCCACGTCCCCCGCTCCAGTAACCAGAGATGACCTCAAAGGACTCCGTGTATTATTGGTGGAAGACACCGATATAAATGTGACAGTAGCTACCCAGTTTCTTGAAAAATGGGGTGTTACAATTGAACTTGCAGAGAATGGAAAAATTGCTGTCCAAAAAGCAACAAAACAGCTATTCGACCTGATTCTGATGGATTTACAGATGCCTGTGATGAATGGCTTTGAGGCTACCAAAGCCATTCGTCAACTCAGCGGCAAGTATGCCAATGTGCCAATTGTCGCACTGACGGCTTCGGCAGAACTTGCGGTACGCCGCGAAGCCCTCGAATACAACATGAATGATTATATGGCAAAACCGTTTAATCCAAAAGAGCTTTACGAAAAGATACGAAAGAATATACCACAAGAGTAATGAGTGAATGGTGAATGACCGGATGAGCGAATGTAATGCGATAGTGTTTAATTTACTCATTCAAAATTGACTCACTCAATAACTCATTCTCCCAAAAAGCGAGGTTCGAACAGACATAGACTATCTACCGGCAAACTATTTACCCACTTATGAATAATTGAAGGTACACAAGATATATGTCCAGAACAACCATTGCCTAAGAGGAGTGCAAGCCATCTTCTCCCTATCACCGCCTTTGCGTCCCGGCAGAGGCGGTTTTTTTATTCAGTTCATAGTTGGTAGTTCATAGTTCATAGTTCATAGTTGATGGTTGATGGTTGATGGTTGATGGTTGATGGTTCATGGTTCATGGTTTGTAGTGTACAGTTGTAGCTGTTTTTATTTCGCTTCACGAATTATCTAAATTTTCTTGCACTATGAACTACTGCCGTAACCCGTTATTCGTTGACTCGTTATTTGTTTTTTAACTAATTAATAATCAATGACTTAATGTAATTTTTAATTGTCAATGAATTACGAATTAAACCACTATGAACTATCAACTATCAACTTTTCTCAAAATTCTTCCTCAACAATGGATGGATAAAAATGGTCAGCAAAATAATGGCTGCGCCAATGTAGAATCCGCTATTGAGTTCTTCATTTTCTTGAAAAATAAGCCACGCCATTATGATGCCATAGATAGGTTCTAAATTGAGGGTGAGATTGGAAGTAAATGCCGAAATATGTTTGAGACAATTGAGTGCCAGCACATAAGCGAACGTAGTACAGGCAAGTGCAAGTATCGCCAACCAAAACATATCGGGAAGGGAAGGAATGAAAGTTGAATTGCCGAAGATTTGTCCATAAAAAGGGGCGATTAAACTTAGGAAAATCCAACCACTACCGAGTTCTACGAAGGTAATTGCCATTGGGGAAGATTCATTGACAATCAGTGCGTTGAGACTGGAAAAGAATGCTGCCAATATCGCCGATACCAATGCCATTAGAATCCCGACAAGATAGCCATCATTCGTAAAGCGAAAAATCATATACATGCCCGGTACAACGAATATTCCCAAAGCAACTTCGTACCAACGCACACGTGTTTTTTTGACCAGAGGTTCTACAAAAGCCGTGAAAAAACTCGTCGTTGCCATCACACCGAGTGTGACGGATACATTGGAATATTTGACGGCACCAAAAAACATCACCCAATGCGCCGCTACTACTACACCAATTCCCGCCAATCGCCATATCAATTGACGTGGCATTGCCCGTAATGCCTTCACCACACCCGGCAACAAGAGCAAACTCGTACACGTAATCAGTAACCGCCACCAGACCATCGGCAACTCCGAAATCTGTATCAAACGCCCCAAAATCGCTGTAAAACCAAATAGCAAAACAGCGGTATGTAATTGTAAATATGCTTTATTAACCGGATTCAAATGTTATAATTGTTAGATTGTATGATTGTTTGACTGCAAGGTAATAATTTTGACTTTTTAGAGTTACATTATTTTATAAGAATGTATTTTAATGTAAATCAGAGAGAATAAATACAAAGTTAGCAATGGTTTTATCTTGTTGACTATCAGTTGATTAAAAAATGATTTAAACATTTATGAGCTTGAATACTTTTACATTTAGTATTTTACGTTTTACATTTTACATTTTTTTAAACTTACTTTTTTTGGTAAAGAAACGGTTTATACCGTTCTTTGCGATTATTTTCACACAAAAACAAGGTTATGTCAGACATTAAAGCAAGAGTGACCAAAATAATTATTGAGAAACTCGGCGTCGAAGAATCAGAAGTGACTATGGAAGCCAGCTTCACCAACGACTTGGGAGCAGATTCACTGGACACTGTCGAATTGATTATGGAAATGGAAAAGGAATTTGATATTGCTATTCCTGACGAAGAAGCCGAGAACATTCAGACCGTTGCTCAATGCGTTGAGCATCTGGAAAAAGCCGTAGCAGCAAAATAATTTGAATGTTAGGGTCAATGTTGGATTTAATTCAAAAATCAACATAAGTAGTAAGTATTGAATAATCGACATCTTTTGAGCAGGGTATTTTTTTGTCAGACAAAGCTCATTTTGACGATTATAGCCGAGCTACATGAGGAAAAATAGCTGAAGTATGGCGAAAAAAGAGACGTTCAAAAATGTCGATTATTTGATGCTTACTACTTAATGCTATTAGTTCAACAAAAGCAGTAAAACGTAACC